>JANOTC010000511.1:0-9437 GCA_031416175.1 Gammaproteobacteria bacterium | reverse complement strand
ATTATTGCGACGTATGCTGTGGCCGCAACGAGAAATCATAAATGGCTTGGCGCGAGAAGATCTGGAGTTGGTTCAAGTGCAAACGCGACCCTATTTTCGTGATTGCTATGACCATACCGTGCACATCATGGACCTGATCGAAAGCTATCGCGACATGACAGCCAGTATGTTAGACGTGTATTTGTCGAGCGTCAGCAACAAGCTCAACGAGACAATGAAGGTGTTAACGGTAATTTCGACCATATTTATTCCGCTAACATTTATTGTTGGTGTGTATGGAATGAATTTCGATCCAACACGTAGTCCATGGTCAATGCCGGAATTGAGTTGGTATTACGGCTATCCTGCCGTTTGGGCGGTGATGCTGGGTCTGGCTGGCGCGATGCTGGTGCTTTTTAAGCGTAAAAACTGGTTCTAAAATAGTCCTCACGCAGTCTTTTGTTCGCGTGAGGACTAAATTTGATTAGCGTTTTCGCAACGGCAATACAGCGCGTACTTTGTCGCGCATGCCATGTAGCGCTTTTTCTGTGCTTGGCCAGTCGATGCAGGCGTCAGTCACTGACACGCCATATTTCAATTTGCTGCGATCTAAGGGGATGGGTTGGTTGCCCCAATTGATGTTGCTTTCCAACATGGCACCGACGATAGATTGATTGCCTTCGACTATTTGGTTGGCGCAGTTTTCCAGCACTAAAGGCTGCATGGCTGGATCTTTGTTAGAGTTGCCGTGTGAACAGTCTATGACAATATTGCGACGTAACCCGGCAGCTTCGAGTTCACGTTCGCATACGTTGATACTGACAGAGTCGTAATTGTGTCGTCCGCCGCCTCCGCGCAAAACGACATGGCCGTAGCTATTGCCACGAGTATGAAATACTGCGCACTGACCCATTTGGTTGATGCCAAGGAAATGGTGCGGGTGTGACGCCGACTGCAAGGCGTTTATGGCGACGGCCAGTCCGCCGTCCGTGCCGTTTTTAAAACCTACCGGCGTAGATAATCCACTTGCCATTTCGCGATGCGTTTGCGATTCCGTGGTGCGGGCGCCAATGGCAGTCCAGGCAATGAAGTCGGAAATATATTGCGGCGTGATGGGGTCCAAGGCTTCAATGGCGCAGGGCAGACCTAGCTCGGTAATAAATTTCAGTAATTCACGTGCGGCGTACAAGCCTTTTTCAATATGAAAAGAGTCGTCCATCAACGGATCGTTGATCAGGCCTTTCCAACCTACCGTTGTTCGGGGCTTCTCAAAATAGACGCGCATAACAATAAAAAGGGTGTCGCTGAGTTCATCGGCCAAGCGTTTTAGGCGCACGGCGTAATCTTTGGCGGCAATGACGTCGTGAATGGAGCAGGGGCCGACGACAATGAATAACCGTGCGTCCTTACCATCCAGAATATTTCGAATGGTTTCCCGTCCCTGAACGACCGTTTCTTCGGCCTTGGCACTTAACGGAAGGGCGCCTTTAATGGCTTCAGGGGTCGGCAGGAGGTCCTGCGACACAACGTTTACGTTTACGACTCGGTTCTCGGACATCGGAAATCACAAAACTCTTAAGGTGGCTGGGTGTGCCGCGGCACGTTTGACTGAAAGGATTATAAGGGTTTCGGCGAGTTATTGCGTGGGCTTAATGTTTGGGCGTCTGTATTAAAGACCCCCGACTTACTGAGGAATAACGCTGATTCAGGCTGTCAAGAAACGACTCCCCCTCCCACCGCACAACCTTTCGGTGCGCGCGCCGTTTCTATTGCCTATTGAATCTAGACGTCTCATTCCTCAATATGCCGGGGTTCAAACTCACTAAAGCAGCTTCCCCACTGCACGGGCAAAAATTGTAATTTTTCTTGCTTACCGCGACCTTACTGTGCCGCCACGGCAGGCCATTTGCCATTCACTTGATGCACCGAGCGGGATGAATGTCCGATCGTGTGTAAATCGACGACGATTTCGCGGTACTTGGTGCCTTCAATTTGCCATTCACGGGCCGCGCGAACCACGCAATCCAAGCGCACAGCGCCACATTCTTGCTCAGCGTCGATAGGCGCGTCTAACGCCTTTTCAACGGCTTCTTTGATGGATGTGAGCTGTTTATCGTTAAGTTGCAAATGGCTGAGCCATTGCGACTTGATTTTAATTTGCTCGCCCGCCGCCAGCGCAGGATTTGAGCTAAATACCAATAAGCATGTGCTCGCCAATGCGGCACCTATAATCTTCCGGATCACTGCAATACCCCCTCTTGGTAGTCTGTGCACCTGTATCGCGTCGCCCCGGTGTGATTATAATCTCTTCAGAGTCTCGGGGCGCGCAGCCAGCCCCTATTCCACCTTAGCGCAAAGCCTGCGTCAACCACTTTTACTATGTTCGCCAATATCTTCGAGTTTAATGACCTCCAGTGACTTGCAGGAAGGGCAGGTGAACTTGCTGGGTCGTGTCAGCGCCCAGACGAGGTAGCCTAACGCGCCGACGATGAGGGGAGTGAAGACCACGCCCGCCAAGAATAGACCAAAAAAAACCATGAAAATTATTTTGCTATTGGTTTTGGCTGGCCCTTCATACTGACAATGGTTGCAGCGAATGGCGCGGCCTGACGTTTCTTGATTAGCCATGATGTGCTCCGGAAAAAAACTGCGATGCGGTGCGTGCGCTAGTAGGCGCTGGGGGATAGTATATATGCAGAGCAATTTTAAACCAGAGGCACATTGCACGTGGAAGATGAATTTGAGGAATATCGGGGACCTAGCAAGTCGCAGCGTAAGCGCGATGCGCTTGCCTTGCAGAAAATGGGCGAGGCGCTGGTTGCCCTAAAACCTCATGTGCTTGAAGGATTAGAGTTGCCCGAGCGCTTGCAGGACGCTATTGAGTTGGCCCAGCGAACAACGGCGCACGGAGGAAAAAAGCGCCAGTTGCAATATATTGGGAAATTGATGCGTACGGTGGATGTGGAGCCGATTGAGCAATTTCTTGCTGCCTTAAACGACGGCCAGCAGCGTGCGCGGGGTATTCATCACCAAATTGAGAAATGGCGTGATCGCCTTTTGACGGAAGGCGTTGAGGTAATCGACGAATACATGGCGTTATATCCTCAGCTTGATCGTGCGCATTTGGCGAAATTGTTGCGTGACGTTGCGCACGAGGCTGCGCATAACCAACCGCCACGCGCAAAACGATTAGTCTTTCGTTATTTAGCGGAATTAATGGACCCCACTCACGGGGATACGGCGGAGTAAGAAATGAGCGACAAGTTACCTAGTCCAATTTTTTTGAACGATTATGCCACGCCGCCTTTTTTGATTTCTGCCGTGGAGCTGCACTTCGATTTGGGCGAGGGCGAAACTACGGTTCGTGCTGTTTCTGCCTTTCGTCGTACCCATGTCCATGGTCTGAAAGAGCGTGTACCGTTGATCTTAAATGGTCACGGTCTGGCGTTGCGTTCAATTCGATTGGATGGCGTAACGCTACTTGCTTCGGCGTATGAAGTGACTGCGAAAGCACTCATTATTCGTGATGTTCCTGATGTGTTTACACTCGATGTTGTGACCGTCATTAAACCACAGGAAAATACGGCGTTAGAAGGATTATACAAGTCGAGCGGAAATTTTTGCACGCAATGCGAAGCGGAAGGGTTTCGGCGAATCACGTACTTTCTCGACCGCCCAGATGTGATGGCGTGTTACACGACAACCATTACGGCAGACAAGACGTTGTATCCGGTGTTGTTGTCTAACGGTAATCTTATTGAACACGGTGAGCTATCAGGTGGAATTCATTGGGCTAAATGGGAGGACCCCTTCCCGAAACCGAGTTATTTGTTTGCGCTTGTTGCTGGAAATTTACTCCATTTGGAAGACCATTTTGTAACGTGCTCTGGTCGCAATGTTGTGTTGCGCTTGTATGTGGAGCCCGTGGATATTGATAAATGCGAGCACGCGCTTGCCTCGTTGAAGCGTGCGATGCGTTGGGATGAAGAGGTGTTTGGTTGCGAGTATGATCTCGACATCTACATGATTGTTGCGGTGAGTGACTTCAACATGGGGGCCATGGAAAACAAGGGTTTGAATGTCTTCAACTCAGCCTGCGTGTTGGCGAAACCGGAAACGGCGACCGATGGCGATTACGAAAGTATCGAGGCGATTGTCGGGCATGAGTATTTTCACAATTGGACTGGCAATCGCGTTACCTGCCGTGATTGGTTTCAATTAAGTTTGAAGGAAGGGTTAACCGTATTCCGCGATCAAGAATTTACGTCAGACATGATGTCGCGCGCGGTAAAGCGCATATCAGATGTGAATGTTTTACGTACCAGCCAGTTTCCCCAAGATGCCAGCCCGCTGGCGCATGCGGTTCGACCTGACTCCTATATTGATATTAGCAATTTCTATACAGTCACCGTCTATAACAAAGGGGCGGAAGTCGTCGGCATGCTCCGTACACTGTTAGGCACGAATGGCTTTCGCAAAGGCATGGATTTGTATTTTGATCGCCATGATGGTCAAGCTGTTACCACAGACGATTTCGTCAAGGCGATGGAAGATGCCAACGGGTGCGATTTTGCGCAGTTCCGACTCTGGTATTCGCAATCGGGCACGCCGGAAGTTGATGTTGGGCGACGTTATGATGTGTCGAAAAAAGAATATACCCTGACCTTGCGCCAGCATTGTCCAGCGACACCGGGTCAGCCGGTTAAAGAGCCATTTCATCTGCCGTTTGCCATTGCCTTGTTAGGCAAGGACGGTAATGAATTGCCGATGCAAATTAAGGGTGAGTTGAACGATAAGCCAGTTAATTCGCGAATTTTGGAATTACGCACGCCAACGACAAAAATCTGCTTTGAAAATATTGCGGAAGAGCCTACGCCGTCGTTGTTGCGCGGATTTTCTGCGCCTGTAAAAGTGAGCATGGATTATACCGACGTTGAGCTGATGTTCTTGATGGCGCATGACAAGGACGATTTTAATCGCTGGGAAGCCGGGCAGCGATTAGCGACGCGCGTGATCAATCGCCTCATTAGTGATGTGCAAAGTGATCGACCGATGGTCATGCCTGATGGCTTCGTCGATGCGTTTTGCGCGGTGCTGGAAAATAAAGCGCTAGACCGGGCGTTGGTCGCGCAGGCTATTGTGCTTCCCAATGAAACGTATTTGGCGGAAATGCAGGAAGTGGTTGATCCACTTGCGATTCATGCCGCGCGGGAGTTTCTCTGCAATGGGTTGGTAAAAGCCCTTGAGCCGGTATTTTGGGATATTTACCATGCCAACATTGATCTGGGGCCGTACCTGTTTAACGCGAAGGCGGCGGGGGCGCGGGCACTTAAAAATACCTGCCTGAATTATCTGGTGCGTTTGCAATCGGCCGACGTACGCAATTTGGCGCTGCACCAGTTTGAGCACAGTACAAATATGACCGATGGATTGGCCGCACTAAGCGCACTGGTCAATGTGGATGTGCCAGAGCGTGAGCGCGTGTTGGACGCGTTTTATCAGCGTTGGAGTCACGATCCTTTGGTCGTGGATAAGTGGTTTGGCTTGCAAGCGCGTTGCCCGTTGCCGCGTACGCTGAGTGACGTGCAGCGGTTAGTTAACCATCCTGCGTTTCAGATTAAAAATCCGAACAAGGTGCGCGCGGTTATCGGCGGATTAGCGTTTGGGAATCCGGTGCGCTTCCACGATGTGTCGGGTCAAGGTTACGTGTTTGTGACGGATCGGATTATTGAGTTGAATAGCATTAATCCGCAAGTGGCGGCGCGGATGGCGAACGCGTTTACGCAGTGGCGACGTTTTGATAGTAATCGGCAAGCCAAAATTCGTGCGGAGTTGCAACGGATTACTGCTACACCGGGATTGGCTCTCGACGTGTATGAAATCGCCACGAAAACTCTCGGGTAGGACGTGAAATGCTGATGGCGTGGAGGCGTGTGGTTTAATCGTAAAATTATGCTACGAATCGGAAGTGTCGCGGACGGAATTGAGCAAATGGGTCAAGCTCGAAGGCGTGCAAAAGTACTAACCCATGACATAGTAGGCGCCGTGAGCTGTTTTCACCGCGTGTATCGGGTGTCGATAGAGTTGGCTGAGTTGTTCGCTGGTTAACAACGCCTCGGTCGGTCCGGTAAGAATATTACCGTCGTCGTGTAACATCATTATTCGGTTGCAAAAGCGTGCGGCTAAATTCAAGTCGTGCAGAACGGCCAGCGCGATGTGTGTACCGTCGTGAACACGCCGCGCCACACTTTCCAACGCCCGCACTTGGTGGTGAACATCCAAGTGATTAATTGGTTCGTCCAGCAGCATAATGTTAGGGGACTGGGTAAACAAGGTGGCCAGTGCGAGTCGACGCCGCTCGCCACCCGAAAGAACATGGGTTGAGAGATTTTCCCGACCGTTTAACTCCATTTCTTTAAGTGCTTGTCGGGTTATATTCAAATCCTCGGCGCTTTCCTCTTGCCACCGATTCAAATGCGCATGGCGGCCCGCTAAGGCGCTTTCCAGTAGCGGGCTGGGGAACACGTCTTCGCTGTCTTGCAGCAAGATGCCCAGTTGTTGTGCGAGCGCGCGTCGCGGCCATGCTGATAGGGGTTTGTTATCGACCAAAACCTGCCCTGCATTGGCTTTGCGTAATCCGGCGAGCGTGTGTAAGAGTGTTGTCTTGCCACTGCCGTTTCGACCGAGCACTGCCCAAAATTCGCCAGGGCGTGCAATAAAGTTGAAGTTATTGCAAACTTGCTGACTGGCCACGCTAACGGTTAATGACTTTACTTCTAACATGCGCGGCGGTAACTGCGTTGCAGTAGAAATAAAAATAGGGGTACGCCAATGAGTGCCGTTATCACGCCTACGGGTAATTGTTGGGGGGCGGCAGCGGTGCGAGCAACGGTGTCGGCGAGGACGAGCAAGGCGCCACCGGCGAGCGCGCTGACGGGCAAAAGCCAGCGATGATCGCTACCAATCACCATGCGAACCGCATGTGGGATGACGAGGCCGACAAAGCCAATGGCGCCGCCGACACTCACCGCAATGGCCGTCATGCCTGCGCCGAGGATGAAAATGATATTACGCAATCGGCGTGTTTCCACGCCCAAAGAAGCGGCGGCTGCTTCACCGCGACCAAGTAAATTGAGTTCGCGCGCGTGCAATCTAGCCACTATTAGCCCGACGAGCGCGGCGCCGCAGGCGAGTGTGGGTGAATCACCGTGAGACAGATCACCCATTAGCCAGAAAATCATGCCGCGTAGGTCGCGGTCGGGTGCGATTGAGAGCATGAAGCTGATGGCGGCGCCCCAGCCGCTGGCTAAGGTGACGCCGGTTAGTAGGAGCCTTTCTGCGCTCCACACCCCTTGCCGGTGGGCCAAAAGGAAAACCAACAAGGTTGAAAGGGATGCGCCAATAAAGGCGCCTACAGGAATCCACCAAGAAGCCAGGCTGAGCATGGTGGCGCCTAGCGCCGCCACGGCACCGCCGCCGGAAACACCCAGTATGTAGGGATCGGCCAATGGATTGCGCAGTAACACTTGCATAAGCGCCCCAGACAGCGCCAGCAATGCGCCACAACCAAATGCGGTGAGTGCGCGGGGTAGGCGCAACTGAAATAAGATGGCGTTGGACTGCGTGCGGTCTGCAACGAATAAATCTTGCCAGACAAGATCAACACTGCCAGCCAGGAGGGCGGCTGCAATGGAGCCTACCGCCAACCCCGCAAATGCGAGAAGTATCAGCCAGCGTGACAAGACTTTTACCGCAGTGAAATCATGCGCCAACCCTGCTCTTGGGCATGCGCCATGAGGGTGGCGTCCGCATCGACAACGACGGGATGGTCGACGATAGATAGCAGTGGGATATCGTTGTGTGAGTCGCTGTAGAAATGACTTTCTGTGAGATCGTGCCCATTTTGAGCGAGCCATTCGCGTAGACGCGTCACTTTCCCCGCTTGAAAACACGGGGTTCCGGAGAGTTTTCCGGTGTAGCGATTGTCGATAATTTCTGCTTCGGTGGCGAGTAAGTGTTCGACGCCGAGCAAGTGGGCAATCGGCTCAGTCACGAAGCGATTGGTGGCGGTAATAATCATGAGTGTATGTCCGCGCGCACGGTGCTCGTCGAGCAATTTAAACGCACGCGGCAAGAGAATTGGGCGGACGAATTCGTCGATGTACTCGGCGCGCCAGAGGTGCAATTGCGCTAAGGTATGCTGTGAAAGGGGTTGTAGCGCGAATTGGAGAAATTGATGAATGTCCAACGTGCCGGCTTTGTATTGCTCGTAGTACCGTTGATTTTCCGATTCGTACCATTTTCCATCGACAATGCCGCGTTGGGCCAGGAAACGGCCCCACAAGTAGTCGCTATCGCCGCCGATTAGGGTGTTATCCAAGTCAAAAATCGCCAAAGTCACGAACATGCTCCAATCAATAATGTGCGTTAGTCGGCGCAGTGTTTTGTTAGAACGTCACGCCAGAGTCGTATTCTATCGACAAGGGCATCCAGAAAGGAAATGGAGATTCAAGCTTGTTTGGCGTTGTGTCGATACCGGCGATATTCGGTAGCTCGGGCCAAGCATTCGCTTGAGTAAGGGTTCAGATTCTAATTTAAGTTAATCGAGGAGCGCATGCATTACCTTTTCATGATCTTGCTGTTGCTCGTGTGTCGACCCATCATCGCAGACGAACTTGTGACGGTAAAAGACGGAAAGCTCGGCGTGGCATACCACTTTGCGATTGCGCCGCAGCAGTCTCCACGTGAGTTGGCGAAGCGATGGGGGCCGATTATTCAATATATAAGTGAACACTCGGGTGTTTCTTTGCGTTTTCAGACGGCGACGAGTCTTACCGCGTATCAGCACGATATGAAGGCGGGTTTGTACGACATTTCTTTTATCAATGCGTATTATTACGTCGCCTATAGTAAAGATGCCGGATATCAAGTTTTCGCGCAGGAGAAAGACGCGAAATTTGTGGGTGTTATGGTGGTGCGCAAAGACAGCCCGTATCAAAAGCTTGAGGACTTGCAGGGTCAGCCATTAGCTTTTCCTTCACCGACGGCGGTTACGTCAATGTTGGCGTGTACCCAGCTCAAAGAGAATAACATTAAGTTTACGCCAAATTATGTGATTTCAATGGATTCTGTGTACCGCTCCGTGGCCAAGGGTTTGTTTCCGGCCGGCCAGGGCGAGATGCGCACCTTTGGCAGTATGGTGCCGGAAGTGCGTGATCAGTTAAGGATTCTTTGGTCGTCGGAGCCTATGCCGCCCTTCACGTTCAGCGTGCATCCTCGCGTTCCGAAGGAGAATGTGCAGAAAATTCAAAAGGTCATGGTCGAGATGGAGAATACGGAAGAGGGACGCGAGTTACTTAAAGTGATCAATATGAAAGGCCGTGGCGAAGGGCGGCGTAGAAGAAGGCGTCCCGTCACTCGCCGATTCGATGATCGTCGCCCCGTCGGGCGAAATCCTC
>JANOTC010000510.1:0-2113 GCA_031416175.1 Gammaproteobacteria bacterium | reverse complement strand
ATTTCGCGCTTTTCAACCAATCCGTCCCGAATTAAACCCACCCCACCGGCTAACATGATGGGTTTATGGTAACCGCGAACTTCCTGGCCATCTGGACCCGCGACGCGTTGCTCAAACGTTCGAAAATAACCGTTAATGGTGGGCCGGCCGAATTCGTTGTTAAATGCGGCGGCGCCAATCGGGCCTTGCAACATGATGTCGAGCGCTGAGGCAATTCGCCCCGGTTTGCCGTAATGAACTTCCCACGCCTGATTCCAGCCGGGAATACACAAATTGGACACCGAAAACCCGCACAAACCCGCCTTGGGCTTGCTGCCGCGACCGGTCGCTCCTTCATCACGCAACTCGCCCCCTGCCCCGGTGGCGGCACCGGGGCAGGGGGCGATGGCGGTGGGATGATTATGTGTCTCCACCTTCATGATCAGGTGAACAGCTTCTTGGCTGTAGCGATAATAGCCTGTGCCGGGTTCGGGGAAAAATAGACCCGCCTGCGGCCCGCGCACTACGGCGGAGTTGTCCTTGTACGCGGAAAGAACGTCGCCGGGATGTAGGCGATGGGTGTTGCGTATCATCGAAAACAACGACAATTCTTGCCGTTTGCCGTCAATGATCCAATCCGCATTAAAGATTTTGTGGCGACAGTGTTCGGAGTTAGCTTGCGCAAACATCATCAATTCGACATCGGTTGGATTCCGTCCGACCGCAGAAAAATTCTCAGCTAAATAATCGATTTCGTCGCTGCTGAGCGCCAAGCCCCAATCGCGATTCGCTCTGTGAAGTGCGTCACTTCCACCGCCCAAAATATCGACCGTTCGCAGGCTAGCCGGGTCAGCCGTCGCAAACAGGGCCTCGGCGTCGTCAAGCGATTGGAGTACGCTTTCAATCATTCGATCATGCAATAACGCGGAAATCTGCACGGCTTCGTGATCTGTCAACGCGCGATTATTTTCGATGCTGAGTGTGTAGGCCGTGCCACGTTCAATGCGGTTCAACTTGCTTAGTCCGCATACGCGGGCAATGTCCGTCGCTTTGCTGGACCAGGGCGACAGCGTGCCAATACGCGGTACGACCCAAAACAACGGCGTGGGCGCCGGTTCGACTTGCTTGCCGCCGTCGTTTTGAACTAACTGAGTAAGAAGCTCGACCTCGCCGGGGTTAAGCACGCCCTCAGCTTGATAGAAATAGATGAATTCGGCTGATATCGCGCTGACGGCGGGCACTGCCGCGCGCAACGTGGACAGCAGTTTGTCAGATCGAAACTGCGACAGGGCGGAACCGCCACGTAACCAATGCATTCGCGCTCCAGTGTAGCTTTAAAGTAGCCTAATGCGCGTAATGATACTGCATTGGCCTGACGCTGGGCTAGATTATTGTAGTCGCGGCTAAGCGCGGATTCTAACCCTTGGCGCGCATAAAACGATGCGCACCGATTTCCCGTGTCACTTCTTTATGTTGCGCCCATTGCGGATTGGCGTATTTCGGTGCGTAATAATGAACGGCACCGCGGGTTATGTCGATGGCGCCACGCGTTTGTCGGTGAAATCGCGGATACTTCTCGTAAACGAACGCGGCCAGTCGTTTAGCCGAACCCCAGGCTTGCAGGTCCTTCGGCACATCTAAAATCTTATCGCCGGTCCAACTAAATTGCTTCGTTTGATACACGACTCCGCACACCGATTTCGGATATTTTGGATTGGCTAGCCGATTCATCGTCACCATCGCCACCGCCATTTGACCTGAAGGCGCTTCGCCGCGCGCTTCGTGGTAGATGTTAAGGGCAAGGCAGGTTTGCTCGGCCTTGGTGTAAGAATCGTCTAGCTTGGCAAGCGCCGACACGGACCAGATGGACAGAACGGCAAATAGGCTTAAGCGGATCATTTGCGTTAACTCCCTAAGTTCTTGGCACTGTTGTAAGCTCAAACAGGTTGCAAACTGTTGGGGGTCGACAGGACGGCTCCCAGGCGGCTTAAATGCGTTCAAATTTCAGCAAGCCTTCCGCCATGCTTTGTAACTACAGCAAGAGTGAGGCCAACTCTTGTTTTATGTTATTAAGCATGCACTTATAATTCATTACTAAAGTTTATGTTTTAATGCGTAAAGCCCTTCACTCGAT
>JANOTC010000509.1:0-11744 GCA_031416175.1 Gammaproteobacteria bacterium | reverse complement strand
AGAATCTAATACGGCTACGGTGATGCCGTCGCCGGTCGACTTGTCCCAGGCCGTACTGACGTTAATGGTTTTTAGATGCCATTCGCTGCCAAAGTAAGGGTCATTTGCTGTTAGTTCGAGCGGAACTAGGCGATCAACTTCTGCATATTCAACACCTTCAAGATTGCGTAGTGCATCCGCAACAGTTTCTTCAGTATCGTTTGCGACATTGACTACATGCGCTGAAATCTGGCGTATTTTACCGACCGAACGCGCGCCGTGGCGATTCAATATTTGCGCAAACGCGTGTTCCGATACACCCGCTTTTGGCTTGACGAGAATTCTTCCTTGTGCCCAACTCGCCTTGTCTGCTGCCGCGTGTGTTGGCGTGGGCAGCGTCAGGGTGCACAGAGCCGTTATGCCGACCGACGTCACAAAAAAATAAGTCGTGCGTTTTGCGACACGGCCGATAAAGATAAAACGATGCTGGTTCATGCTTGCAGATGCAACCTCTTGAGTTAAATAGTTTAATGTTCGGAAACTAGGTGATGTTCCGATGCAACGCGGAGTGTCTTGTTCCGACGAAACCCATAATTATCAGCAGGCTATTTGGGTGTTGATGGCCAAATCGCGCGTAACGATGTGTTACGCATGTGGCGAATTGATTGTTTACATTGTTCAATTTTCGCATTCTTTAGGGGGTCCCAACAGCATGATAACTGGGCGCGTTTTAATATAGCAATGAATGAGCCAGTATAAAGTGCTGGTGAGTGCAATAAATAACAGTTAATGGGGTAACTATATGTCAACTCTAAAGAAGATGTTGTTAATTGGTAGCTGGCTTGGTATTTCAGGATTGTCCTTGCCTTCTTATGCAGTGACTGTTATTCCTTGCGCGCTCACGGATGTGACATTTCGAGCAAAAAACGCGGATCAGTGTGTTGGCCCGACGTTGGGAAATGATCAGAATGGTGTATCGAAAGACATCATTGGTACACAATTTGGCGGGGTGTGGTCAAACTTGCTTAAAGACGACGTGGGTCCGGCCGGAGATGGGACAGGGACCTACAACGGTGTTTTCTTTTCGCTCGACCCCGTTAGTGGAAAGAATGGGGATTGGACACTGCATTGGACCGACAACAATTCTACATTGTTACCGATGTCGTTGGATTTGGCTGTGGTGATCAAGGCCAGTAGTAGTTTTGTCAGCTACTTATTCAAAGATATTGTCTTTGCGGACTCACCCAATTTTGGCACAGGCCGCTGGAATGTGACTTTTTTAAACAACGGCGGGAAAATCGCCGACCTTTCCCATTTGTCGCTCTACGTGCGCGGTAATCCGGGAAGTCCGCCTAATTTTGTCATCGCGCCAGAAACCTTGAGCCTGGTTGGGGTTGGATTATTTGGTATTGCGATGGCGCGTCGTCGCGCGGTGGAAATGGCGTGGCCTAACATGAACGTACAGCGGAAAGCGTAAGCACTGTCCTAGCTTTTTGAGTGCGGGCGGTCTATAGTTCCACCCTTCAATGAATTCAAAGTGCGAATTATGCGTCTAGATAAATTTATTTCGCAAACAACCGATCTCACGCGATCATTAGCGCGACAAGCGATTAAGCAAAAGCGCGTTCGCATCAACGACCAAGTGGTTCGCACGGCCGCACACGAAGTGTTGGCGACTGACCAAGTGAGCTTGGATTTGAATGTGCTGTCCTTGCCGGGAAATCGGTACATCATGCTACACAAACCGGCGGGTTACGTTTGTACACGCAGCGATTCACATCATACTGACGTTTTTTCTTTGATTGAGCGCAGTGAGGATCTCCATGTCGCCGGGCGCTTAGACGCAGATACGACTGGCCTGGTGTTGCTAACCAATGACGGGCAGTGGTCGCATCGCGTGACGTCGCCACGCCGAAAATGTGACAAGATCTATGTAGTCACGCTTGCGAACGCCCTAGACGATGAGAAAATAACACGTATTGAACAAGGCGTAGAACTGAACGGGGAGGACAAACCCACCTTGCCAGCACAACTGAAAAGAATGTCGGATACGCAGGTAGAGCTGACGATACACGAAGGAAAATACCATCAGGTCAAGCGCATGTTTGCGGCGGTGGGAAATAATGTAGTGGCTTTGCATCGGGAGAGTATTGGCCAGATTGTGCTGGGCAATCAACTATTACCGGGTGAATGGCGCAATCTCACGCGCACTGAATATGAGAGTTTTTCATGAGTGACGCGACCCTTAATTTGTTAAGCGACAGTCTTATCGAATCGGAATCGGAATTAGGTCCGCAACTGTTTATTGCCGATGAAAATGTTGATGACCATCATGTATTGCAGCGATTCGCGCGCATTATGCCAGTCATTACCAACCGCTTTAATATTTTTACTGCGATTGAACAGATAGGCCCGACGCACTATTTCAGTGATTTTGATTTTTCGCACATTGACGATGCATCGTTACAACGTATTTATTACCGAACCTCAAAAGAAAAGGCCGTCGTTCACCATGTTATTAACGCGGCGGCACGCCTGCTCAAAACAGACGGCGAACTCGTCATCGCGGGCGAAAAACATCAGGGAATACAAACCTACATAAAAAAGACATCGCTACGGCTTGGCAGCGAAGGCACGGTTAAAAAAGATGGCCCGGCGCGAATCGGTGTCATTCAAAAAAAATCGACGGGTGAAGTCCTTGATGACAGTGACTACGCCACACTGCGCCCCGCCGTTTCTGTGGGTGATTTAGTATTTCACAGCAAACCCGGCGTATTTGGCTGGCAAAAAATTGACCAAGGTAGCGAGTTCCTCGCGAGTCATTTGGCCATGGCGCCCATTCAGGGTAGTCGTTTGTTGGATCTAGGGTGCGGCTATGGCTACATCTCTGTTATGGCACAAAAATACCAACCCACACTGACGCATGCTACCGACAATAATGCGGCGGCTATACTCGCCTGTCGGGCGAATTTTGCACTGAATAACATAGTCGGCGATGTCATTGTGGATCATATCGGCGCATCACTGCAGCCTGATTATGATGTGATACTGTGCAACCCGCCGTTTCATCTAGGGTTCGATGTGGAACACAGCCTGACGAGTGATTTTGTAGCCGCCTGTGCGAGATTGTTGGCGAGGGGAGGGCAGGCGCTATTAGTAACGAACAGTTTTGTCGGGCTGGAAAAAGTGGCGGGGAAGTATTTTAACAAGGTAAGTGTTATTGCCAATGATAAGCAGTTTAAGGTGGTTTTGTTGAGGGATGTGGCGCAGGGAGTCAAGCGCAGAATATAGTGCGTCCAAACTTCAGTACCATGGCCATATTTTTCGCTAATGCCTAAACGAGTCGCCGACGTTTATGATCGCTTTGACTCTCTCACCCATCGGCTTACGCGTCAAAAATGGCTTCATCGCACGCCGGACAATAGTCGCCCGTCGAACGCCTGATTAGTCAAAAAACATGACAGTCAGATTCGAAACCTGAACCCCCTTCAACTACAGATGGTGGCCAAATTAGCACACTGCTTTTTCATTCCACTGAAAATCGGTTCGGCGATATCCATCGGAAAGTTGTCAGGCAGAAGTTTGCTCACTGCGTTAATCACAGCATCCGTTGATTCTATGACTTCCTCAATCAATTGCCCTGCCGCTACTGCCCCAAGGCCGACTTGTTGGGCTTGGGCAAGCCAGTGCCGTCGCTGGATCTTTTCGATCAGGTAGTGATTAGTATTCCCCCGCACCGCCATGGCGAGCTTTGCTTTCTGCAGCGGAATTTTATTCTTTCCTTTTCCTATTACGGGATGAGCAGATAGTACATCATAGAGGGGTGTGGCGTGATAGCGGCCCCTTGCCAGTTGAGTAATGCTGAAGTTTTTTCCGTGGCCATCCATGGCGGCAAGCACCCAAAAAATGAGCTGTGTTTTGAGGAAGTTTCTTCGATCTTGTTCGGCATTGTCCGACCCGAGAAGGAGCGCCATGATTTGAGCGATGCCCGGTCCACCGTCTGACTGATTTTTTCGTAATGGTGACGTACCCGTGGCTTGACACATATCTTCCTGAGGAAGGCGGAGGATCCAGCTTCCATCGCTAGAAAGTGCTCGGTCGAACCGTTCTACCACGAGCGCTTTCGTGTCTTCGAAGTGCCCGATTTCGCAGCGCAAGCCGGTCGCCTTGTCGAGTGGTATGCCAGTATCCTACCGGGATGCCGTTCATCCAGATATTCAATTTTTGCGTCTTTGAGCGGCGCCCCATGGTTACCAATTTTCCTTTTTCGTTATTATTGATGTAATGCGGGCGTGGTTTATAACCGCTGACGATTTCTTTTTCTTTGTCGTTTTTGCGCTGACTGCTTTGCGGACTTTTTGAATTGAAGCTTTGCCAGTTGCGACGCCCTTACCCTTGCCCGTAGCAGTAGCAGTAGCAGTAGGGGCGAGGCTCATGCTGACGACGGAAACCGCTTGGTTCAGAGAGATTTCAACACCCATTAAGCGCAGCACCGTGAAAAGCCGGTCAAATGTGGCTGACGCTGGATTGGCTTCAAAGTAGGCATAACTTTGCTGAGTGATTCCCAACTTTTCGGCCATGGCGGCCTGAGTGAGTCCGCATTCTTTGCGAAACCCCTTGAGAATCAATGGCAGCTGACCGAGGGTCATAATGGGGTAACTCACTTTCTCCTCCGTTATAAGCTTTGCGCTATTACAGGCATGGGGCTGTAAATGTACTTTACAGCCCCATGCCTGTATATTGCATTTACATAGCATGGTTTGTAAATCGAACTAACTACTGGTAGCCATTCCCGCCGATTTCTATCCAACCCGATTCCGCTCGTTCCCCGCGAAAAACACTTCAATATTCTCCGCAATTTCGTTCAATAAGCGTTGTCGCGATGCTTGGCTTGCCCACGCGCAATGCGGGGTTACGATCAAATTCGGTATGCCTGGCTGTAGCAGCGGTTGAGACGCATCAGGCGGTTCGATCGACAACACATCCATTCCAGCGCCACCTATTTGGCCTTCACGCAATGCATTGGCCAGCGCCAATTCATCGACAATGCCACCGCGTGCCGTGTTTATCAAAATGGCATTACTTCTCATTCGCGCAAGTTCCTTGGCGCCAATGAGTCCACGCGTTTCTGCTGTTAGAGGACAGTGCAGACTTACGACGTCAGACATTTGCAGCAATTCGTCCAGCGAAACCCGCGATTGATCATTCTGCGTGAGCGCACCGCGTGCGACTATTACGCGCATTCCAAAGGCTTCGGCGACGTGAGCAACGGCACGACCTAATTCTCCGTATCCGACAATACCGAGCGTTTTTCCGGCCAACTCAACAATGGGATAGTCAAGCAAACAAAACTGGCTACTCTTATGCCAGTGCCCCAGGCGAACCGCGTTGTGATAGTCCAATAGGCGCGTGGACAGGGCGAGCATGAGGGAAAATACATGTTGGACCACCGATGGCGTTGCATAGCCACGCACATTGCACACGCCGATGCCGCACGCGCGTGCTGTTGGAAGATCAATATTATTGGTGCCAGTGGCAGCCACACAGATGAGTTTCAGGCTACGCGCGGCTTTGAGGACATCGGCACTGAGGGCGACTTTGTTTGTTATAACTACCTTTGCGTCTGCAATGTGTGTTGAAACCTCCATGGGCGAAGTGCTGTCATACCATGCCCATTGTTCGAGGGTGGCGTGCAGGCGACTGAAATCTAAATCGCCGGTGTCCACACTGGCACGGTCTAAAAAAACTCCACGAGTCACGTCGATGCCTCCTAAAATTTAACCACGATTCTAGCCATTCGCCCAAAACTTGGTGCCTGGCCGGTCGTTTGCTTATATAGTAGCGGTCTATCAACGAGTAACGGTCTAATTGTTGGTCTTTTGAGGCGGGTTTCACGCGGGATGCTCCATTTTCTAGTTTCCAGATTGCTGAGCGCGGTTTTTGTCGTGTTCGGCGTAATGTGCGTGGTCTTTTTCTTGGTGCATCTGGTACCCGGCGATCCGGTCGAGATGATGCTGGGTGAGAGTGCGCAGGCGGCGGACCGAGAAGCGTTGCGTCATGCGCTGGGCTTGGATCAACCCTTGTTAACGCAACTTTGGCATTTTGTGTCGAACCTCATGACGCTTAATTTGGGTGATTCGCTGTATTACCGGCGCCCCATTATCGACATATTGGCGGAACGTTTACCGCCGACGGTACAGTTGGCATCGTCATCCTTGCTGGTGGCAGTGGTCATTGCCTTGCCTCTTGGTGCCATTGCCGCCATTCGAAAAGATACGATTTGGGATCAGACGGCGATGGGCTTTTCCTTATTGGGCCTGTCGATTCCAAATTTCTGGTTAGGCCCGATCATGATCATGATTTTTTCACTGTGGCTGGGCTGGTTTCCCGTCAGTGGTCGAGAAGGTTTTGGCTCGTTGATTTTACCGGCAGTGACACTGGGCTTGGCCCTTTCCTCCATTCTGGCGCGTATGGTCCGCAGTACGCTCCTAGAAGTGCTGAACGAAGACTACATCCGTACAGCGCGGGCCAAAGGCCTAAATGAGTCGGCGGTGGTTTGGCGGCACGGGTTGCGCAACGCCATGTTGCCCGTTATTACGTTGCTAGGTTTGCAACTCGGCACGTTATTGGGCGGTGCCGTGATTACCGAAACGGTATTTTCTTGGCCGGGAGTGGGTAGCCTTATGGTCGAAGCTATCCAGCGCCGCGATTACCCGGTGGTGCAAGTGTGTATATTATTGATTAGTCTTAGTTACGTGATGGTGAACATTTTTACTGATATTGTTTATGCCTGGGTTGACCCACGCATTCGCTTGGGTGACGACGGGTGATAGGTACCATTCTCTCCGCTTTGGTTTTGGCTGTTTGGGCCATTGCCGCATTGTTAGGTTCATGGCTGCCCTTATCGCCAGATACCGTCGAGCTAGACAAGATTTTGGTCACGCCCTCAGGCTGGGACTGGTTTGGCTACGATGATTTGGGCCGTCCCATTTTTGATCGTTTAATCGCTGGAGCGAAAACCTCGTTTGTTGTTGCCGCGTGGGTAATGAGTTTGTCTCTCGTCGCGGGCACGCTGATCGGCACGATTAGCGCGTATCGAGGCGGTTGGTTTGATCAAGTAGTCGTGCGCATTATTGACGTGTTTTTGGCGATGCCGGGGATTTTGCTGGCAATTGCTTTGGCAGGGATTATGGGGCCGGGCATTGATAACGTCATTATCGCGTTGTCCGTTGTTGGCTGGGTCGGTTATGCCCGGCTGGCTCGCGCACAAGTGCTGGCGCTCAAACACCGCGATCACGTGGTTGCGGCGGTCGCGTTAGGCACGGCGCCGTTCGCGATTGTGCGCCGCCATTTGGTGCCCTTAATTATGGCACCCATGATTGTGGAAGCCACATTTGGAATTGCCGGGGCAGTTTTGGCAGAGGCGGGTTTGTCGTTCCTCGGCTTAGGCGTGCAACCGCCGGTGGCCTCGTGGGGCGCGATGATTCGCGATGGAACACGTTATATGTTGGTGGCCCCGCACATGGTTATCGCGCCGGGCCTAGCCATGGCTTTAGTCATATTATCCGTCAATATGCTGGGCGACCGTTTGCGCGATTACTTAGATGTGCGCGGTCGGCCACGTTAGAAATCTCGCAGGTAAAAGGTAGAAAGGCGTATGTATTTAGGTCCGGTTATGCTCGATTTGCTCGGGCCAGAACTCAGCGGCGAAGAGCGTGACATCTTGGCGCATCCGCTCGTGGGCGGTGTCATATTGTTTAGTCGCAATTACGAATCACCTCGTCAACTGGCGGCCTTAACCCAAGCCATTAAAAAGTTACGCGACCCCGCACCCGTCATTGCCGTCGATCACGAAGGTGGCCGTGTGCAGCGTTTTCGCGAGGGATTCACGCGCTTGCCCGCCGCCCGAAAATTGGGGGTTTGGTATGACACAGATCCGCGCACTGCGCTCGACGCCTCACGTCAATTGGGTTGGCTAATGGCCATCGAATTGATCGCGCAAGGGGTTGATTTGAGTTTTGCACCTGTGCTGGATCTCGATTTTGGCGTAAGCGCGGTGATTGGTGATCGTGCGTTTCATTCGGATGCAAACAAAGTAATTGCGCTGGCAGAAGCGTATGTACACGGTGTGCATGCGGCTGGTATGGGCGCCGTAGGCAAACATTTCCCAGGGCATGGCGGCGTGGTCGAAGATTCCCACGAGGCCTTGCCGGTCGACAAACGCAGCTATGTTGAAATTAAAGCCACCGATATCGAGCCGTTTCGTGCACTGATGGCGCGAGGATTGTTGGAAGGGGTAATGCCCGCCCATGTGATTTATAGCGCGGTGGATGCGTCGCCAGCGGGTTTTTCGCGGCGTTGGATTCAAGATATTTTACGTGCGGAACTGGGCTTTCAGGGCATCGTATTTAGTGACGACCTGAATATGGCGGCCGCCAATGTTGTTGGTGGTTTTCCGGATCGCGCACAAGCCGCCATGGAAGCGGGATGTGACATGGTTTTGGTGTGTAACAATCGCGCGGGTGCGGTGGCGGTGTTAGACAATTTCCGCTGGCCGCTAACGCGCCCGGCCTCGCAACGCATCGAACACATGCGTGCGCGCCCCCCTGCGACGGGCACGTCACCTATCGGTTCTGTGCATTGGCGACAGGCCGTCGCGATTGCGAATGGTTTAGTTAATCAAGACGCGTGATGGGCGTGAAGGGTGGGCCATTAGAATTTGAGCGAGGCGACGCCGACCGTGCAGGTAATCTACCGCCATCATTGCAAGTTCTGATACACGCTTGGCGCGCCGCGCAGCCCTTATCGCACGACAAGATGATCCGTTTGTGGCAGGACATTCGCGTGGCCTGGAATTTCAGTTCAAACCATCTCGCGGGCAATTCGCTTAGCTTTTCAGAAACGCAATGGCTGTTATTAGATGGCGGCACGCGCGGTGAGCACCAAATACGTGAATATGATGAATTGCGCGGCCACGATGTAGCCATTGAGTGGGTGAGGCATTTAGCTAACGAAGCACGCCACATCAGCGAAGGCGATGTTAGAGATCTGAATAGACTTATCCTAAAGGATGGCTATTGGCGCACGGTGTGTATCGAAGGTGAACAAGAACGTCGGATATGGGTAGAACCAGGTCAGTATAAAGTAAGTCTCGCGCAGACGCCTTTGGCGAACTCGGAGAAATACGCACCGGCATCTCGTGATGCAGTACACGTCGCGATGGCGGAGTTTTTGAGTTGGTTAGGTTCAGAGTTAACGGCGCCTACCCTCAACGTGTTGGCGTTGCTCGCTCAGGTACATGTTCGCTTTGGGCGAATTCAGCCGTTTGAGGATGGCAACGGTCGGGTTACGCGATTGTTACTCAACTTTGTGTTGTTGCGGAAGGGTTTACTGCCTGTTGTCGTGCCCAGTCATCAGTTTAAACGCTATGAGGAAGTGTGTGCGGTTACATGGGTTGGTGATGAAGGCGAATTAAAATCGTTTTTTCAGGAACTTGTTGAGTGTGCACTGAAAGGCGGATTGGCGGTGGCGGAAGGGGTGGATGTTGTCGAGGTTTGAGTTCGGTAACGGTTGGACAGTCTTGGTCGAGAAGCTTTCGGCGCACGGTCTGCGGTCGAAAGCTTTTCTCGTGGGTTACAAAGCTATTGAGTGCAATTAGCCCGGCTTCAAATTCTGCCAAACGCCAATCACATTGCCTTCGGTATCCTTCGCATAGGCATAAAGGCCCATATCGGCGATGCGCATTATTTCGGTCAAAATAGTGCCGCCTGCGCCCTTGAGTTTGCCGAGTGATGCTTCAATGTTGTCGACGGTGATCGCAACCACTGGACCTTGGGCGGGAAATTTTGGGTTACGCTCAAACATGCCACCATTAATGAACCCCGGTTCTTTCGGCATATTCTTTTCGTCCACCGGGCCGGTGTGCAGTCCAACATAGGTCATGCCTGGCATCGGGAAATCCATCGTGTTCCAGCCAAACACTGTTTCGTAGAATTTTTTTGCGCGAGTGAGATTGTCAGCGGGAATTTCAAAATGTTGCACTTTGTCCATGTTTCATTGCTCCATCAGTAAAGTATTGAGACCGATTTGTCCGTTCCAGTCAGCATTATGCCAGTACGCACAATTGAAAATCCATACCGTTGGCTGAAATTCAACGATGTATTTTCGGTCTTACCTCCCCCAGAGCTAGAAAAAAACTCGCGATATAGTGAAGCTATCGTCGGGCCTTGTCGAATTTTCTATCGTGTAGAAATTGACAACGTCTTTATACTTTATGTTATGCGCAGTGATCAACGTAGTTATTCCCACCTTACCGTAACAACTGAGTGACATCATCAACACGCAATACTAAGTCGCCACTCGGCGTGTCGCCAAAAATACGCAAGCGAATTCTGTTCACAATATAATTAGTCGACACGGTGCCGACACTGCCAAATCTGCCTGAAATAACGGACAAGGTTGCCGACGACGGAATCTCATGAAATACGCCCTCGTCGTCTTCATCGAGTTCTCTTAAATTGACGTTGACGCCGTCACGCTTGCGCGTTACATCGAGCAGGAACTGCACCCACAATTTACCCTTATACTGGGTCGAGGCGGTGCGAATACTGACCCCCCGCATGGCTTGCCAATTGCTCTCTGCGGTCAGATCAGGTGACACTAAATCATTGAACCATTGCATGCCTGCAACAGTGGTGAAACTACTCGGCCACGGTTGGGTTCGGGTCATGGTTAACCAGCCGTCAAATGCGGCGCCGATGGGTGCCTGATCCCAAGCGAGCACAAACGGATTGGGCGATAGGTGAGTGAATTTGATTGTTTCACCGAGGCCCTCCTCACGCCAGCCATATCGTGCACCGAAGTTCGCGAAAGTGAAGCGCGTGGGCATCACGTCGTTGCAGAAATTCCACGTGACGATGCCATTAGCGCCACCGCTTCCGCCGTCAATCTTTTTGTCGAGGCTGCCCACGCTTTGGCACGAGAGGAACGGAATGGAGTTCACCAGGATATCGCTGAGAATAACGCGCGTTAATGACGGGATACGCTCGAGGTCAGCAACGTCGACAAGCTGAGTTCGGCTCAAGTCGAGCGTTAAGTCCTTGTTAGGAACCCAGTCACCCAGTGCATGGATGCTCTCTAATGGATTGCCCGCCAGGTTGAGAACTCGCAGGGTAGGGACGAGACCGATCCCGTCAATGTCGGTAATTCGGTTTTGACTGACATCAAGTATTTGCAATGATGGCCAAGTGGATAGGTTGGGCAAACTCTTCAACGAGTTTAACGAAAAATCCAAGGATTGCAGATTCGGCAATTTACCCAACGGCGTAATGTCTTGGACGCTCGGGTTGTAGTGCAAGTTAACCGTTACCAATCCAGTGAGCAACTCCATCCCTTTGAGTGTGCCGACGCCGTAATCCGCACAATCTAGGCTGGTGAGTTCGTACACAAATTTGTAGCCGTTTTCTTTGACAATATTTTGGAAGCAGTCATTTAGACTTACATCACTGAGTGTTACTGAACTTAGCAATATGCCGGGTTTGGCGCTGACCTCGGTTGACGCGGGGCCGTCTCCGGCCAAATTGGCGGCGGTCACTTTGTAGTAATACGTGGTGTTATTGACTACTGAATTGTCGACATAGCTGAGCGTTGTTACAACGGCGTGCGGTACACCCATGGCCGCGACATTGGGTGAGGTTCCGCGATACACATGGTATTCAAGCGATGGCGAGAACACAGACCAGTTCAGTGTGACTAATTTGTTGCTC
>JANOTC010000508.1:0-2587 GCA_031416175.1 Gammaproteobacteria bacterium | reverse complement strand
AGCGCTCGGCATAGGTGAGCGTATCGCACAGAATTAAGCGGCCTTCTGCGTCTGTGTTCAGAATCTCAATCGTTTGCCCCGACAAACTTGTGACGATGTCGCCTGGTTTGTTAGCGGCACCATCGGGCATGTTTTCCGAGGTTGGCACCAGGCCAATCACGTTCAGCGGCAAGCCCAATTCGGCGATTGCCTTTAGGGTTCCAATAATGGACGCGCCCCCGCACATGTCGTATTTCATTTCATCCATCGCCGGTGCGGGCTTAATCGAAATACCGCCCGAGTCAAACGTGAGACCCTTGCCGACCAGAACAATTGGTTTGTCGCCCTGCTTGCCTGCGCGGTAGTCCATAATGATTAACTTGGCCGGTTCCGAGCTGCCTTTGGATACGCAAAGCAGGGCACCCATGCCGAGCTTTTCCATGTCAGATTCGTCGAGGATTTTAGTCTTGATCGCTTTGTATTGGTTGGCTAGCGACTTGCCTTGTTCTGCTAAATAGGTGGGCGTGCAAATATTGCCAGGCATATTGCCCAAGTCTCTTGCCAAGTTGACGCCCGTTCCCGTGGCACGCGCTTCTCGCACCGCTTCTTCAGCCGGTTCGAGATCAACACGGCTCGGTACCATCCACGTTAGTTTGCGCAAGGCACGCGGCGTTTCGTCTTTCTGGCTTTTCAAGCTGTCGAAACGGTATACCGATTCAATGGCGATTAATGCGGCTCTTCCCACTTTCCAGGCGGTCTCACGATTTTTGATGCGTAATTCTGGCAGATAACACACTACTTCGTTAGCGCCGGTTTCGTTGAGCGCCGCTACGGTTTTTGAAATGATCTTGCGATATTGCTGTTCGGTTAACTCCTTTTCCTTACCACAGCCCACGAGCATCACCCGCTCGGCATTGACGCGAGGAACGTGGTGCAGAACCAGTGTGTGACCGACTTTACCGTTATGATCGCCCTTTTTAATGATATTGCTAAGATGCCCTTCGGACACCAGGTCAATGGCTGTTGCTGATTCAGACAACTTGCCGGTTTCGTAAACGCCGACAATCAGACACGCGGTGCGCTGCTTCTCGGGATTGCCGCTTTTTACAAGAAACTCCATGCGTTCTCCAGTGAGTAGTAAAGTTGTTGTGTTCAACGTGGTAGACTGGTCGGCAGGCTATCGGACCCTGGTGACGGTGTCTTTAAAGGCCTGAGCAAGAATGCGCGCAGCGCGATTCGTGTGTAGTCTAATCTATCAACCTGGTTTTTTCACTTAGTAGCGCGTATTCCTTGGTCGTAGATCGCTATTTTGCCAAAGAAACACTTTCAGTGCTCGGCTCAGTGCTGGGCGTGCTGGTCGTTATCTTTGCCAGCAAACATTTTGTACGCTACATGTCCGACGCCGCAGCAGGTGAATTGCCAACGTATCTAATCCTTGAGTTATTGGGATTGTTCACCCTGGCATCGCTGACCTTGATGCTGCCTTTTTCTGTATTTCTCGCCGTTGTACTCACGTTAGGGCGATTGTACCGGGACAGTGAAATGGTTGCCTTGGAAGCCTGTGGGGTGGGGACGCCACGTATTATCAAAGCCGCCGCATTATTAGGGTGTGGTGTGGCGATTGTCGTTGCGTTTTTATCAATGGTTGTCGCTCCGTGGACGGAAAAGCAGCAGTATGCTCTGCGTGACCTGGCTATGTCAGAATCCGAATACAGCATGATCGAAGGTGGACGTTTCCATGAAATTCGTGGCGGCAAAGGCGTGCTCTATGTGGAGGGCAGTTCCGAAGGGGGGCGCCGCATGGACAACGTATTTGTTAGAATTTTCGAAGATGGTAAGCTGGATGTTTTCACCGCCAAGAGCGGCTATCAACGAACAGACCCACAAACGGGCGCGCGTTATCTCGTACTAGAAAACGGCTTTCGCTACGAAGAATTGCCCAACCACGCAGGTTTTCGACTTCACCAGTATCAAGCCAGCGGCATTCGTATCGAACAACAATTATCAACTCGAAATGTAGATCCCATCGTTGCGCGGTGGAGTTGGGAGTTGTTCGGTTCCGAGCCGCGCGAAATTGCCGAACTACATTGGCGGATCGCGATGCCAATGAGTTGTTTAATTCTAACAATGCTCGCTGTACCGCTGGCAAAAGCGCGACCACGCCAGGGTCGTTACGCTAAATTAATTCTGGCACTATTGGTGTACATTGCCTACACATATAGCTTGATGCTAGGCCGGTCTTGGCTTGAAAAAGGGATTATTCCGCCCGAATTCGGCTTGTGGTGGGCGCATGCGGGTGCACTTTTCTTGTTTGGATTATTACTCATGGCGCAATTTGGCTGGGCGTGGTCCTTGCGCACGTTGTTGCATCGTAAATGAGTATTCTTAATCGTTACATCGGTTCAGCCATCTTGCAATCCACCGGGTTGGTTACGATTGTATTATTGAGCCTGTTCACCTTTTTTACGTTTGCAGACGAGTTGAATGACACGGGTAAAGGAAATTACCAAGTATTAGATGCGCTTCAATACTCTATTGCGTCCCTGCCGCGTACCTTTTATCAAATATTCCCATCGGCTGCTTTGTTAGGTGCTATGTTGGGTTTAGG
>JANOTC010000507.1:0-2418 GCA_031416175.1 Gammaproteobacteria bacterium | reverse complement strand
GTTCGAGTTGGTCGAGCGCGGCTATGAGTTAGAACGGACGAGCATAATGCCGTTAAAGAAGCCGGGTTCCAGTTTATTTGGTCCGAAAACCTCGCACCCCTTAGAGTGCGTTTCGGCTTGTCCATTGTGCAAATGAAAAGCCCACGCACTTTCAGGATCATTGGCAAGTGTTTCGGCAGCCCAGCGATGATAGGCGAATCCGTGTAAATTGCCAAAATAGCGTGGATCAGTCATCTCATTGTGTTCGGTAGCGCCGTAGTCATAAATCGACACGAGTTCCTGGACAAGCGGCAGTCGCCAGTCACTAAAGCCACACAATTTCGCATTGTTATTTTCCTTGATGAAGGAATTCGTATCTCCTGCCAATCCTTCATGATCTCCCGAAGTGATCCCCTTACACTGTGACTCGCTCGCTTGTTGGCCTGCGTGGCCGCCGTTTGTTGCAGGGTCCGGATTGTACCATGAGAACATATGGTCTTTGTAATGTGTGCTCATTGGGATGTTATTTTTGTATTCCCAAATGAGACCGGTAATTTTGTCTTTTACGCAGCCTGGCGTGACCACCGCATTTTGACTGTTTCTGAAAATAGGTTTGCCAGCCGAATCTACATCTGCTTTTAGTTCATCGCCGGTTTTTTCGTCTAAAGCGGCAAATTGAAAAGATTTTATCCCATATAGAGGGGGGGTGGAGGATGTCGAATTTTTCCCAATGAGGGCGCTATCTGCCCCGAACAACCCATCTTGTCCTGGATAACCGTTAGTTGGTACGGTAGTGGTTGGCTTCGTCTTTGTGTCGGAAATGAAGACGGTAGCGCCAGTGTCGTTCAAGCCTTTCGGAGTAATTAAATTGGGTATAATTAGCGGTCCGGTCGGCTTTCCGCTAGGCGCTGGGGCGCAGCCAATTATGCTGCCAATTGCCAGCGCGATGACCGGAAGCGCAAATGTGTGGAGTGTATTGGTGATCATGACTCAACTCCTAGTTATTTTGCTTCGCGCACAAGACGGATATGATGAGTGACCTTTGGGTCGTCAATTCTGCTATCCAGGAGCTTGCCGGAATTAAACGAGACCATCCAGGCAGTATTCGACATAACAGGTGGGGTTGCGCCATTCGAACGCTGTATCGCCCCGGGCGTGTTTGACCACACGTCTACAGCCGCAGTTGGAAAAATGTTAGGGTCGATTCCAATCTGTTGGTTATTTAAGCATGCGTAGTTGATGAGTGAACCGAGTTCCTTGATGTTCGGCATGCGCCAAGTAGGAAGCTGTAAGAGAACTTGGCTGCGATTAAAGTCTTCCGTGGCAAGCAAGGCGTCTTTCCACTGTACGCGTATTCTTGGGTGATCATTGAGGTTGGAGACGCAAGCTTTGGTTTTAGTATCCCAGCGCGCGCCTAATTCACATTGCATCCATATCAGCTTCAGCGCTGTGTCCGTCACTGTTCCGTCGCCGTTGTCGACAAAACGCTTGCTGCTGTACTGTGGAATGTTGCTGGCGCACGCCGCTTCCACCCCAGGCGCAAACGCCACCAGCACACAAAGTGGCAGCAGAATTTTCTTGTTCACATTAACTCCCATGACCTTCCCCTAGAAAAGCTTTTTTTGGCCCAGCGATGCGAGCGACTACGGGGTGGACGCGTTGTAAAGTGCCACCTGAAACTCGTTCGCCAAAACCCTACGGCGAGACTCGCCGGATCGTACCCGACACAACCGCCGGTACGTTAGAGCATAGTCCTTATGCGTAGTTTCCACGAAGTAAGTGAAATAAGCCTGAAAAGGAAATAGGTAGGGGGCAAAAAGCGGACAAAAAAAAGGGCGCCGGGAGGAGGTTGGCGCCCTTAGGTTCGAGAGAGAGGCAAATAACATGAAACATAAAGTCTCTAACATCTGGGAGAGACAAATACTACGATGCACTCCTTGTGCCAGGACGAAAATGCGCTGTTTTCTGCTGTCACGTTTACAAAGATTCAGTCCGCCCGCCCAGGTGTTGACGTTGAGTGTTTTTTTCCTGGCACCACCCTGCCGACTTTTCGTCGTGACTGAGCGCGCAGCGTATTTTCGTGCCGTGATAACGTCGTAATTCCAGCGCCGCCAGGCAAACCTCTCGTGCCCTCTAAAGCTTGTCGAGCATGCGCCGATATGCCAAATAGGTCCCTGAGTATCAATCCGTGTTTCACGCATCAGGCGCGGTTTGAACGTTCGAAAGGTGAACCTATCGACGGATCTAGATTTCCCGTTCAAAATTTCGAGGGATTTCTCATGGCTTTAGAAAGACGAATACACGAACGTAAGACGTTGAGCCGCAACATTCCCGGCGCATTTTTTATTGATTTTGCTGGGCGCTCGCATCCCTTTACCAATGTGTGCGATGTGTCGATTTCTGGAATGGGTGTTGCCTTGCCCGCCGAAATTCCGTCGG
>JANOTC010000506.1:0-4495 GCA_031416175.1 Gammaproteobacteria bacterium | reverse complement strand
CCGAGCGATCAATGAGCACCGTTAATAAGACAGGTGAAGTCCCCAGTTCAATATCTGGCGCAAACAACCCGGCCACCATAAGGCTAGCAATAATGAAATATATAATAGTTGCTAATTTAGTCACGTCGCTGCATCCGACGCACATGCCAGAGTCCATCCAAGATCAGGAGAAGCCCGGCGAACGCGATAAGCCAAGGCGCTAAAGCAGTCGTATGCTGCGCAGTGGCTTGAGCGTTCGGGGCTTGCGTGCTGGAACGGGCAGGTGTAAGCGCTGTTAATTCGTGTGGTCGATTCACGTAGGCCACCGAGTCCGATTGATCTTGCGCGAGCGCAAGGCTAACTAACTGATTGACCAATATCGGATATTGCGGCGTGAGCGCCAATGACTTTTGTTGTACGTCGAACCAAACGTGCACGCGACGCGGTAGGGTATTTTCAACGGTCACCAGCGTGCGATTGTCGGTCGTTAACACGGGTGATCCGGGCAAGGATTGTGGCAAGACATTCGGCACAGCAAATGAGCCAAGTTCCAGATCGGAGAATCCCAGATCCTGTTTTCGCCATTGAACGGACCCTGCGATCATGGAAGTTTCTAGATCAGTGTTATGCAGTATTAGCGTGGCGATACCGACCGGAATGGAAGCGTCCCCACAGATGACAGCGACGCCTGGATTGTTCGGCGTAGTGGTAACGACTAAGCCAGGCACACTGCGTAGTGCCGCGTGCATATAAGTTGAGCAGTCACCTGCAATGCGAGTCGTAACCGGCAACAGTGCGCTAGTTTCGAGTTGAAGCTGATCATTTTCAGTGCGCGCATCAGGCGAAGTTACCTGCGCCGAGAGCATGTCACCCAGGGCCGAATTCGGAAATGTAAACCCGTACAACGTCGTCTTCATGGGGTCAAGCTGGACTGTTGTACTTGCAATGACGTGATCTTTTAATCGAATCGTTAGCGGTACCGTCATGGATTGTTGCGCGGTCGAGTTTATTAGTAGGTTGCCATTCCACGAATCCGATTCGTGACTAGAACGACGCACGGAAAGTTGTGTTAGTGCAATCTCGTCCTTCGCGCTAACGTCACCTATAACTGTGGCGGGTGAACGCGCCGCTGCACGCTCAGGTGAAATCAAAAAAGGATTGGCCAACGCGATCATGAGGCAGGAAAATAGGGCGGCGCGTAGCAGCCACATGCTATCTGCCGGTGCGCGCTGCTTCTTTTCCTCTGCCATCGGAATAGTCGAGGCCCATAGGAACGCGGCGGAGACATGAACCGTTTCATTCATCAGCGCCCGGCGATGGAGCCACCATATTGGGCCGATCGCGAAGAGCGAAAAGAGCCAAGCGGGGTTTTGCCAATCAAGCATGGTCGTCTGTCGCAACGCGTTGCCCTCGTGCTACGCCCAGCACGTTTTCAAGATGGCGAGCCACCACATGGCGCCAAGCTTCGTTGCTTTGGCACTGAGTTAGAAAAATATTCTGTTCTAGGCAGTAGTCCAATAAGTCGCTTTGCAACAACGCCAGGCGTGCTTGTGCGTGATGCTCAGCTCCCTGCGCTTCAATGCTAACGTTCCTGCCAGTTTCAACATCTTGTACGGACCTCACACCCTTAGGCGGCAGCACGCATTCGCGTGGCGATGTAATTTGTATCAGTTGCGTGTTAGACGAGATCTGAACGAGTAAGTCGAGTTCCTGTACGAGCGATTCCGCCGATAAAAAATCGCTAATGATAATAAAAGCCGTGCCATGGTGCGTGCCGGAATAACAAGGTTCGAAATGCGTTGTGCCGCCTTGCCGAACCACGCTGGCGTCGCCCAGCAAAGCGACAAGCGTCGCAAAGTGTGCATGGCCACGGCCTAACGGGCAGGCGAGATCGAGCTTATTGCTAAACACGCGTAGTCCAAAACCTTGCCCCGTAATCAAACATAAATATGCGAAGGCCTCGGCCAATTGCAGGCCCAATTTCCATTTGGACGCTTGATCAATGCTCATGGACGCGCTGCAATCCAGGCAAATAATCCAATCCGCATTCGCCTCTGCGTCAAACTGACGAACATAGGTTTGCCCGAGGCGCTGGCTAGTACGCCAGTCAATGCGACGAATGTCATCCCCAGCGCGATAGGGGCGATGCTCCGCGTAGTCCATGCCATTGCGGCGTAATCGACCGAATGGCGCAGCGCGCGTCTCGCTCCGTGCTTGGGCACGCAAGGCTTTCAGTGCCATCTTCTCGAAAGCAGCCAGATCACCAACATCTATATTGGACATGTTAGACATGCTGTTTGCGCCAGTCATCTAGAATGCTTAAAATTACGGCATCAGGGCGTATTCCTTGTGATTCGCTACGCAAGGAGAGCAAAATGCGATGACGTAACGCGGGCAACGCGACTGCCTGTAAATCGGCTATGGCGAGATGCGCGCGCCCGTCCATCAATGCGTGAGCGCGGGCAGCGCGAACCAGCGCTTGAAGTCCGCGCGGGCTTGCACCGTAGCGCAAATGGGACTTTGCCAGGGCGTGCGCGGCAGCGTGCTCAGGGTGAGTAGCGAGCAACAAAGCAATCGCCGCGTTTTTCAAGGCGGGGGCAATGACGACTTCCCGTGTCATGTCCATCATGCCTTGGATAGCTTCGAGTGATGCGACCGCGCGAACATGTTCGCCCGGCGTCGGGTCCAGAGAGATATCTAACAGCCGTGACAACGTAGACGCGTCTGGAAAGGCCACATCGAGTTTGAATAGAAAGCGGTCGAGTTGCGCTTCTGGCAAAGGATAAGTGCCTTCAAACTCAATTGGATTTTGCGTTGCAATCAACCAAAACGGGCGTGGCAGTGGGTGGCTGTGTCCGGCAAATGTGACGTAGCCTTCTTGCATAGCCTCTAATAGAGCCGCCTGTGTCTTAGGCGTGGCGCGATTGATTTCGTCCACTAACAAAATCGAACAAAAAACGGGACCTGGGCGAAATTCTAAAGCAGGCGATCCACTCTTTCGACTAACCAGTATTTCACCCCCTGTAATGTCAGCGGGCATTAAATCGGGTACACATTGAATTCGGCCTAAGCGTAGATTTAGGCTCGCCGCCATGGCCTTGGCCAATTCCGTCTTGCCAAGGCCGGGAACGCCCTCAAATAAAACGTGGCCACCCGCCAAAACTCCAATTAATAATTGGCTAATGAGTGAGTCTTGGCCGACAACTGAGGCAGATAAATTAGCATGCAATGCCTTAAAGTGATGATGAAAGTGCCGTAGTCGATTTTCGAAACTGAGTTCTGGCATGGCGGAGTCCATCGTCATTTAGCTTGATTGAGTTCGTGAAAATAGCGAGCGACCAAATTGCGCTCTTGGGGTCCGAACGAAGGCGGCAAAGGTGTGTTTTCTGGCCGCGCTTCCGGCGCATTGGTAAAGGGCGAAGGCGCAAGGCCATTTGCAAGACGAACGGATGTTAGAGGCCTGCCAGCACGATCTTGCGCGTACAGTGTAGCGTTCGACTTTACCGCCAGATCAATAAAGTGGCTTTTTTCGATGGTCGCCGGAGGGTGAGCGTGAGCGAGCGCAGTCTGACTTTCGCCTTTTTCATCACCGGCCTGGCGTCCTTTGCCTGTGACAGTGGAGCCGGGAGGTGTTATGGCTTGCGTATTATTATTAGGTGACGCAGCCTGAGCAGGCAGGTCGTCAACGTGTTTTCCGTTGTTGTCGCCTTCAATGGATGCACCACGCAAGTCCGATGGCGCGGGTGCCAATGCGCCCTTGTCGGAAGTTTGCGCCTGCTCACGCGCAGAGGAATCGTCACCTCGTAACGATTCGGCCAATCGGTTAGTCAGTCCGGGTGATTGTGAAGGCAACGGTTCGCCGGTTGCCGCGCTTTTTTGCGAAAGGGTCGATGCGTTGATTTCCTTGCCAGCGGCTAGTTGTAACGCAACCAAGCTGGTCATGCCCAACGCTATTGCAATTCCCGCCTGCTTGGGTGCTTTCCAGCCAAGCAGAGCGGCACTGCACACTCGGGCCGTTGGCAAACGTTTCTGCATGGCGTCGAGCAGATAATGGGCAGCGGCGCTCGTGGGTGCTGTTCGTTCAGGTAGCGAGGCGGCACTGACAAAGAGCTCATGGCTGTCCGTTACGCGGTCTAACCAACGTGCCGCATCGAGCACGTGTGCACGTGCGCGTAAAAAATAGATTATCGTTGCAAGAAGCCACGCGACACTGGCGGCGAATGCTAAGCACCAACTCGACGCACCCATTCCGAACCAGGCCGCTGTGGCCCCAAGAAAAAGAACACTCACGGGCCACCAAAGTGCATAACTCGCACAATCGAGCAAGGTGTTGCGTACCAGTTGTCCTTGTGTTTTTTTCAACAGGCGCAGGAGGTCGTTAGAAGGAGTCGGCGCTAGAGCCATGCTAACCACCGTTCGCTCTGTTGCCACACTCCCATCGCTAGGCCAACCTGCAAAGCGACGCGACCACTTATTCTAACGTCATTTGTCCGTCCAAAACGTTCGACTGCTCTCC
>JANOTC010000505.1:0-7556 GCA_031416175.1 Gammaproteobacteria bacterium | reverse complement strand
TTGTTCTCGAAAATGGCTTTTGACGGATTCGGCAACCCATACGCCAATACTTACCAACACAGACGACGACGCGACAATGAAAAATAGTGTAAGCCGCAACGTGAGCGAGGGTTGCCGCATTATGGCGTGTCGGGCACATCTAACACATAACCCATGCCACGCACGGTTTGAATGAGCTTGGTAGCGAAGCCATCGTCGACTTTTGCGCGCAGCCGACGCACCGCCACGTCAATGACATTTGTATCGCTTTCGAAATTCATATCCCAGATTTGCGAGGCGATGAGTGCGCGCGGCAATACTTCCCCACGGTGTCGGAGTAATAGCTCAAGCAAGGCGAACTCTTTGGCGGTCAGGTCGATGCGTTTGCCGCCTCGAATGACCCGTCTGCGTAACAGGTCTAGCTCCAAATCGGCCACGCGCACCGCGTCTGGCCCTTTAGCGGCGCCGCGCCTGGAAATTGTCCGAATCCTGGCTAACAATTCGGCAAAGGCGAATGGCTTCACGAGATAATCGTCTGCCCCTAATTCGAGCCCCTTTACGCGATCATCCACACTGTCGCGCGCGGTCAAAAACAATACAGGCATAAGCTTGCCCGCATCGCGGATGGCTTGCTGGATTTGCCAACCGTTCATGCGTGGTAACATAACATCTAATACGACAAAGTCATAGCTCTCTGTCAGTGCGAGGTGCAGACCATCAATGCCATCGACGGCTAAATCCACCGTAAATCCAGCTTCCGTGAGGCCTTGCTTCAAATAATTGCCGGTTTTTGTTTCGTCTTCAATGATTAAGATTTTCACCATCAATACCAGAGCCGCAAACCGACCAGCCAGCGTGTCTCGTTGGTCTTCTCTCCCGCATCGCGGGCAAGGCTAGCCGTTTTGCCAAATTGGCTTTCCCGTTCCACGCCGACATACGGGGCAAACTCGCGGCGAATTTCGTAGCGTAGGCGCACACCCAGCGCGCCATCGGCAATGCCGGCGCCGATGCCGCGAGCCGCGTCATCCTTGCCATAAATATTTAACTCTACTCGGGGTTGCAGAATAAACTTTTGTGTTAACAGTAACTCATATTCGCTTTCCACATTGAGCGCCGTGCGACCTTGCGCGTCCAAATACAACGTGGCGTCCACTTCGAACCAATAGGGCGAAAGACCTTGTACGCCCACGGCGGCCCAGGTTCGCGATGGCCCCGTGCCTTCGTCATGGCGCAAGCCCAATTGTGCGTTCCAAAACGTGGTGATTCCATGCGACCAGAGCAATTCATTGCTTGAGTCTGCAAATTTCTTATTTTCAATGTTTCCAGCCGTTTTCCAAACGGCGCGCTCGAAACTGTTGCCGTAGCTCATCTGAGCATCGTAAGCGCCTATCCAATTGCCATTCTGGCGAAACGCTTCCAGGCGGTCAGCACGCAAAAAAGCAAATAAACTGTCATGATCTTCGTGGCGCATAGGAAATTGAGTATAATCGCTAAAACTATAACCATCCGAATAGGCGTTAGGATCACGCAGCTCCGAATCATCCGGTTTAACGCTAGCGTTGTGGGCGCTATGGTCCATACCTGGCATCGTCGAATGATCAACCGGCGCCACAGTTTGCGGACTCGGCTCAGTCACTGCAGGCAGGGTATGCCCCGCATGCGGGTCACTCTGTGCCCATGCGGAAACAACACTGGTGAACAAAACACAACTCATTGCGCCACGCAGTCCACGATGTTTCATTTTAATTATTAACCTCATGCCACGATCACCTGCCGAAACATACCTGCAGACATATGATAGAGCAGATGGCAGTGCCATGCCCAATGCCCTGGCGCGTCTGCCGTTACCAAGAAACTCAGGCGCTGCGCGGGTTGCACGTTGATCGTATGTTTGCGCGCTTGAAACGTACCCTCCGGGCTTTGTAAATCGCTCCACATTCCGTGTAAATGCATGGGGTGGGTCATCATGGTGTCGTTATGCAAAATTACGCGCAAACGTTCACCTAATCGAAAATGAATGGGCGATGCTTTGTCCGCACCGACACCGTCGATGGACCAGGCGTAACGTTCCATATTGCCTGTTAGATGTAATTCAATTTCCCGTTCACCGGCGCGCGGGTCCACGGTGCCCCCAATCGTGTGCAGATCGGCATAGGTTAAGACGCGGCGACCGTTGTTGCGTAAGCCAACGCCAGGATCATCGAGATTCGTGCGTGGCGTATCTACGCGCATATCGACATTAGGACCGAACTCGCTGCGGGCATGGCGGACTTTAATCGCTGTGCTACTCATCGCCATCGCGCTGTGATCCATGCCCGCCATGTCGCCGCCCATATCACCCATCATGTCCCCCATGGTTAGCCATTCCAGCTTGTCTGGTGCAGGCACGGCCGCCATCATGCCGAGACGTGGCGCCAAGGTGCCACGGGCATAGCCGCTGCGGTCCATAGATTGCGCGAAGAGGGTATAAGCTTCGTCGCCGGGTTCGATAATCGCGTCATAGGTTTCGCCAGCACCGATGCGAAATTCATCAACACTAACGGGCTCGACGTTCTGGCCATCGGTGGCGATGATCGTCATTTTCAATCCGGGTATACGCACATCAAAAAAACTGGCTGTACCGGCGTTAATAAAGCGCAAACGCACGTGTTCGCCGGGCTTAAAAAGTCCTGTCCAATTTCCGGCCGGTGCCGTTCCGTTCATCAAATAGGTAAACGTGTATGCAGAAATATCGGCAAGATCGGTCGGGTTCATACGCATTTGATTCCACATCTTGCGTTTTGCGAAGGCCGCACTGAAGCCTTCATCGGCGGCATCGCGCAAGAAATCCGCCAGCGTAGGCTGGCTAAAATTGTAATAATCACTCTGTTTTTTCAGATTATTGATGAGGGTCATGGGATCTTCATCGGTCCAATCCGAGAGTTGTATCACATGCTCTCGATCAATCCGTCGCGTTTCCGGCTGGGCGGGGTCAATAATAATCGCGCCATACAGGCCTGTTTGTTCATGCAATGTGTGCGCATGATACCAGTAGGTGCCAGATTGGCTAACCTTGAATCGATGCACAAAGGTTTCGCCGGGCGCGATACCGTGGTAACTAACGCCAGGAACACCGTCCATTTGATAGGGCAAAATGATGCCATGCCAATGAATCGCGGTCATTTCTGGCAAATGATTGGTAACGCGAATCGTGATGGTATCGCCTTCTCGCCAGCGTAACGTAGGGGCGGGCAAAGAGCCGTTTACGACGGTGCCTATCCGGGTGGCGCCGGTAAAATTGACCGGGGCTGTCGAAATCGACAGGTCGAATTCCGTGCCCGAAAGTGTGGGCGCAGTGCCGGTGGTCGCGGCATCTGTCGTCTTGCCCCAGGCAGGTTTTAACCAGGAAGATCCTGCCAGTACGAGTCCGCCTACCGCGAGTCCTTGCACAAAATGTCGACGTGTGAGGCTCATCGGCCCGAGTGGGAGTCGGCGGTTTGGCGTCATTTCGCGGGTTTCCTTCAAAAGGTTTGCCTATTTAAGATTGACACATTTTAACGGTAAGCGCCTGTCGAGAAGATTACACTTGGATTACAAAATTGCCAGATAAGGCGTTGCTTGATCGGCTCCAGGTTAAACAGAAGCATGCTTTATCCCTAAGGTTCCTCGTGTATACTATTGCGGATTTTTAGGTGATCAGCACGGGCTGGTCGCGTGTGCGTTCTGGAGTAAGTCATGTCATTGAGCAATTTGTCGGCCGGTAAAGATGTGCCCAACGATATTCATGTTGTAATAGAAATTCCGGCGTTAAGTGCGCCGGTCAAGTATGAAGTGGATAAGGATGACGGACTGCTGTGGGTCGACCGTTTTGTAGGCACCGCCATGCATTATCCGTGTAATTATGGTTTTGTGCCGCACACGTTAATGGACGATGGTGATGCGGCTGACGTGTTGGTCGTGACGCCGATTCCTTTGGTTCACGGGTCGATTATCCGATGTCGATTGGTTGGCGTATTGGATATGACGGATGAGTCTGGGCGCGACGAAAAGTTTGTCGCCGTGCCGATCCCTAAGCTCACGCCCTTGTACGACCACGTGAAAGAAGTTACCGATTTGCCGCCGTTGTTGTTGCTGCAAATCAAGCATTTTTTTGAACACTACAAGGATTTAGAGCCGGGTAAGTGGGTACGAATTGATCATTGGGGCGACGCAGCCCAGGCGCGAGCCAAAATTGTGGAGGGTGTTAACCGACACAATGCGTCGACGAAACAGACGTGTGTTAACTAAACTTAGGGAGTGTGTTGCATGAAGGTTTTCGGCAAAGTGGCGTTGGTCGTCGCGATAGGATTGTCAGTGGGGGTGGCTTCTGCCGCCGAAAATTCTGCAATGGATCCAGTTTGGAAAGGCGAAGCGGAGTTAGGCGTTGTGGCCACACGTGGCAACACGCGCACGCAAACCGTGAGCGGAAAGGCGAGTGCGACTACCGATCGAACTCAATGGCGACACCTCATTAAGTTGGAAGCGCTAACAACCGCTGCCCGTGACAAGGCCACGGGCGAAGACAATACTACGGCAGAACGTTATGGACTGTCCGGCAAAAGTGACTACAAATTTACTGAGCATGACTACGCTTTCGGTGCGTTGAATTATGAGAGCGACCGCTTTACGGGTTTTGATTATCGCTCAAGTGAAGTGTTAGGTTATGGTCGCCGTATCCTTAATAATGCCGATCTAACGTTAGACGCTGAGGCCGGCCCCGGCGCACGCCAAAGCAAACCGAAGTCTGGCTCTACCGACAATGAAATGGTGTTCCGCGTGTCCGGGAATCTTGCCTGGAAACTAAGTAAAACAGCCACGTTCACAGAAGAAGTGAGCGCTGACATCGGCGAAGTGGTCACGATCAGTAAATCGACGACGTCGCTAAAAGCCCAAGTGGCGGGCAGTTTGGCGATGAAAGTTTCGTTAGTGGTGAAGCATGTGTCTAGTGTGCCCGCAGGCGTTAACAAAACTGACGCAGAAACAGCGTTAACATTAGTTTATTCTTACTAAATCAGTCGGTGTAAGTCAGCTAACGTTTAGTTGGCTTACACCTACGTGCTTCGTTTTAGCGGAATTCTGACTCTCACCATAAAACCACCCAAGCGGGCGGAACGTCCAAAATAGACGTCGCCGCCGTAGTGGTCCGCCGTGTCAACGACAATCGCCAAGCCTAAACCGTGGCCCGTGGTGGCTTCGTCAATCCGCACACCGCGTTGCGCAAGTTTGGTCAGCCGGTCCGGCGGCACTCCAGGGCCGTCGTCTTCAATCAAAAACACCAGATCTTTGTCGGTGTTGACTTCCAATTTCACGCGTTTACGCGCCCACTTGCAGGCGTTGTCCACCAAGTTGCCAAGCATCTCCATCATATCTTCTCGGTCAACCGGCGTTTTCGCGTTTTCAGGAAAGTCGATGTCGAGTGCTAAGTCTTTTTTGCGATAAATGCTTTCAAGCGTGGCGATAAGCGGGGGAATGTCAGTGCTGGGTTCAAAGCGTCGACCCGCCATTCCGGCGCCCGCCAGCCGTGCTCGCTTCAATTCACGTTCGGTGAGGCGGCGAATGATTTCGACTTGTTCGATATAGCGACGTGCAAGTTCAGGATTTGATTTAATCGAGCGTTCATTGGATAGTTGCGCCAACACCGTTAAGGGCGTTTTCAGTGCGTGGGCGAGGTTGCCTAGGGAGTTACGCGAACGTTGCATACGTTGTCCCAGCAAGCGCAACAAACGATTAATCTCTTTAACCAAGGGTCGAATTTCCTTGGGCGCGTTTTCGCTCAGCTCTGTTAGTTCGCCGTGTTCGATGGCGCGCAATTGCGCACGCACTTTTTCGATGGGGCGCAAGCCACGCCGCACCGTGAGCATTTGAATTATGATTAACAGTAACAATGCGGTGCCGGAAATGCCGCCATAGGCGACCATCAGTTCGGCACGGTCGGATTTGAACTCGGATAGATCATGCCCTAATGAAATCGTCACGCGAATGCCAAATTTTTCGTAACCGGCAGTGCGTAAAATAAGCGGTTGATTGGTCGGACCGGTCACGTACGCGACCTTTACTTCGCCGGGTGCAGCAAGAACGCGGGGCAGATCTTTGTCCCAAAGCGAACGAGACTTTAAGACGTGATTGCCTGCTTCAATGCGAAAATAGTGACCCGAAAAAGAGCGGCGGTAGGCGTCCACTAAGCGGTCTTTGGGAATGACGAGTTTCCCGTCCGGTTCTACTTGAAGAACCGCGAGGATTCCTTCTGTTTCTTGTTCCAAGCGCGTGAGCAAAAACTCCTCGGAAAGGTGCTCCAAGGAGTATGTCACTATCGCCCATTGCAGGAAGAATAAGACCACGAGTGTTGAGACCAGGCCGATCCCAAGTCGTGCCTGGATCGATGTCACCCGGACTTAGCCTCGAACACATAACCTTGGCCTCGCCGAGTTTCTATCACATCTTGGCCTAACTTTTGGCGCAAACGTTTAATGTACACTTCGATGACGTTGCTGTCTTTTTCTGAGTCGTAGTCATACACATGTTCTGTTAGGCGGCCTTTGGATAACACCTTGCCAGGATTGTGCATGAAGTAGCGTAGCAGGCGAAATTCTGTTCCCGTGAGTTCGAGTACTTCGCCTTGTTTGTTTTGCACTGTTTGTTTGTCTTCATCTAACACCAAGGTGCCGACGGATAGCTCATTAGCCGAAATCCCGGCGCTACGGCGAATAATGGCGTTCAAGCGCGCCACTAATTCTTCGGTGTGAAACGGTTTCCCTAGATAGTCGTCAGCGCCCGCTTTGAATCCTTCCACCTTTTCGTGCCACGCATCACGTGCCGTGAGCACTAATACAGGCGTGCGGATGCTCTTGGTGCGCCATTGTCGAAGCACTTCTAATCCCGGCCGTTTTGGTAGCCCCAAGTCAAGCACGATGGCATCGTAGGGCTCTACCTCTCCCATGTATTGACCGTCGACCCCATTGTTGGCGACGTCGACCGCAAATCCCGCGCTCTTTAGCTCTTTTCTGAGGGATTGGGAAAGGGCTTCATCATCTTCCACAATCAAAATGCGCACGCTTAGTCCCCTTTTCGCTCGCCGAGGAATCGCCCCGTACGGGCGTCAAAATTATATTCTCTGACGACCCCATTTTTTTGCAACACCACAATATCGTAAACTAGGTTGGGTCCGCGTTGGAGAATTTCGGCTTCGAGTATGCGCCCTTTCTGTTTGAGTCGTTCTTTGACGAGAATTTGTTCCAGCGGCATCACTTCACTTTCGACCAGCGCGAGATCGATCACCACGTCAGATCCAACCGCCATGTTGGCCGCGAGCAAGAATGTTAAGCCCAGGAGCCATGCATTCTTGAAGGCGACCGTATTCACGCCCGGATCTCGCTATTCTACTCCCATCGACCTAAGCCAGGGATTTTCACTTCGCTTTCGCGGAAAGAGCCTTCTTTCGCTCGCGTGTGGCAGGCCGTGCAATCGGCCATGCTGGTGACTTGTCCCTGCGGTTTCAATACGCGTTTGGGAACTTCGTGGTGTTTACGTGTGAACGCAGAGGTGTCGGTGATACGTAAACT
>JANOTC010000504.1:0-15122 GCA_031416175.1 Gammaproteobacteria bacterium | reverse complement strand
GGATTTTCCTGGCGATGGCCAATATTGTGCGTGGAGAAGCTCCACTATCGCTGAAGGTGGCGCGACATGTGATTTCTCGCATTCATGGCGAGCGAAAAAAGAAGTTGCTGTCTAAGGGTGTGCCAATTCTTAGCCATAGGGAGCATGAGATTCTGACGATCTTTAGCAAGGGAAATACAGCGAAAAATGTCGCAAAAATATTGTCGCTGAGCTATGAGACGGTCCGAACTCACAAGAAAAATATATACAAGAAATTGAAAGCTCGCTCTATCGCTGAAGCGATCGCCTCATTGAGGCACGATTTACCGGCTTAGGTTGGGTAGACGAACTTTTTCGACAAAGTCGAAAAAATATGCGGCGAGCCGCTGGAGTAATATGAGCATTGGGCTTTAATTTCGGTTTATGAAGGTATAGAGTTTTGTCTTAGTGAGGCTATTGTGTTTTTGGATTGGGTGAAAGCAATACACTGCCCGTACGCGTAGTGAAATTGCGCTTGCCGTGGCTGTTTGTACTGGAACCAGTTTTATAGTCACGCTTTTCGGTGTGTGCTGAACCTTGATCTACCCGTAGCGCGGATATACTTAATAATGAACTGATGCTATAAAGCTTCTGAACGGGGCGCTAGCATAACAGAGAACGTGCAATCTGGTGCGTTCGGGTGAATGGCGCACACACGAAATTAGGTCGGCAGGGGTGGCGAGTTTTATTTCGAAAATCTACGCCCTGGCAAATATGTCGCGCGCGCGACCCATGAGCGACGACGCTGCGAATTTGTTTTGACCGTGCCTGCTACTGACAATACAGTCGTCGAGTTAGGCGAGGTGAATTGTGATCTTTAACACGTTGAGTAAGCGCTTCGCGGCGGCCCTGGTTGCCATAACTGCTATTGTAATGTGCGGCGAGGCGTTTTCCGCGCAGTGTTCGGTGACCAACAGTAGTCTAGGTTTTGGGCGGTATGACAGCTTTTCCCCGGTCCCAACCGATGCGACAGCCACCATTCAAGTTCTCTGCGACCAGGTCGTGCCGTTTGTTGTTAAACTCGGGCCTGGTAATAATTCAGGTGGAAATTTCATGACGCGCCAACTGCGCTCTGTAGAAGCCCGTACACCTTTGTTTTATAACATTTTCCTTGACGCCGGTTTTTCAGTCGTTTGGGGTGACGGCGTCGGCTCGACCGCGCCGTATTTCGGTAACAGTCAAACGCGCGACAGCGTAGTTGTTTACGGTCGAATTCCGCCCATGCAACCCGTTGCGGCGGGTGTCTATTCCGATTCGGTGACGATAACGGTTGAGTGGTAGAATGGGGGTCTGGGCATTTAATTTGGCATGAAGGAGTAGCTGATGAGTGCGATATACCGGGAGATTCTAATCGCCGTCGACACGTCGGTCGAAGCCAAAGAAGTCTGGGCTAAAGCACTGCAACTCGCGAACGACGCGGGCGCCCATTTGACGCTCATTCATGTTGTTGAACCCCTGCTGGTAGAAAGCGGGTTTGAGCTAATGCCTATTGTGTCCATTGACATGGAAAAAGCGCTCGTTGAGCGCGCGACGGGTTTTTTGCGTGAACTCGCGGCGGGTGCGCTTGCTTCCCAACGCGTCGACTCATTAGTGAAAGTCGGGGCCATCAAGCAGCAAATATTGAGCGCCGCCAATGAACTTCAAGCCGACCTCATTGTTATTGGAACGCATGGGCGTCACGGTTTTGCCGCCCTTCTTGGCGCGACGGCCAATGCCATATTACATGGCGCGCCGTGCGATGTTTTGTGCGTGCGTGTTGGCAATTCAATACGCAAATAAGCGCCCGTCGTTGATGAATCTAAAGGTAGTCAAGCTGTGATTAGCTATTCCATTCGAGCGAAGAACCCGCATGCGCATGTGTACGAGGTGAGGTGCGAGGTTTCCCATCCTGATCCAGCCGGGCAAGCTTTTTTCTTGCCTGCATGGATTCCGGGAAGTTACATGATTCGCGATTTCGCGAAGAACATTGTTCGCTTCGATGCCGTGTGTGGAACGGAGTCCGTGACCGTGTCAAAGCGGGATAAACAAACCTGGCGTTGTGCGGCGTGTGTTGGACCTTTGGTCATTCGCTATGACGTATACGCATGGGATTTGTCAGTGCGGGCGGCACACTTAGACGCAACGCATGGTTACTACAACGGCACCAGCGTGTTTATGATGGTGGTGGGTCAAGAGAACGACGCGTGTGCTGTCGATATTTTGTCGCCGATTGGCGCACAGTATGCGCAGTGGCGCGTTGCGACGGCCTTGACGCGCGACGGCGCGGCGCCGTTAGGATTTGGGCGATATAAAGCCAGCGACTACGCAGAATTGGTAGATCACCCGGTCGAGATGGGTCAGTTCAGTCACGGCAATTTTGATGCGTGCGGTGTGCGCCATGAGATTGCAATTACCGGTCGGCACAACGCCGATATGTCGCGCTTGGAACGCGATTTAAAGAATATTTGTGAAGCGCAAATTCGCTTTTTCGGTGAACCCGCGCCGATGGACCGGTATGTTTTTTTAGTTATGGCGGTCGGTGAGGGTTACGGCGGCTTGGAACATCGCGCGTCCACCAGCTTGTTGTGCAGTCGCGACGATTTGCCCTCGCCAACTATGACGGATATTACCGATGACTATCGAACGTTTCTAGGTTTGTGCTCGCATGAATATTTTCACACCTGGCATGTGAAACGAATTAAGCCTGCTGTATTTATTCCTTACGATTTGTCGCGCGAAGTCCACACCGCGTTGCTTTGGATTTTTGAAGGAATCACGTCGTATTACGACGAGCTTTTTCTCGTTCGCGCTGGAATCATAACGCCCGCGACCTATTTAGAAATGCAAGGTCAGTCGTTAACGCGCGTGTATCGAACACCGGGTCGCCTAAAACAGTCGGCGAGTGAATCGAGTTTTGATGCATGGACCAAATTTTACAAGCAGGACGAAAATTCGCCGAACGCGATTGTCAGCTATTACGCGAAAGGCGCGTTAGTGGCGCTTGCGTTAGATCTTTTATTGCGTCGGGAAACAGTGGGGCGCTGCTCGCTGGACGACGTAATGAAGTATTTATGGCGCGAATTTGGACAGCGTGGGATTGGCATAGGCGAGGATCAATTCGGCGCAATTGTTAAACACGTAACCGGTTGTGATGTTGATGCGTTTCTTCGCACAGCAGTGGATGGCACCGAAGATTTGCCACTGGCTGAACTGTTCGCCTCGGTAGGCGTAGATTTTTCCCTTCGGCCTGCCCTGTCGCAGGACGACAAAGGTGGCAAGCCTGCGCCAAACAGCGCCGCTAAGGCACGCGGCGTATTTGGCGTTAAAGTGGCGACGGCGGAGGGTGGCGCACGCATTGTGCATGCCTTCGACGGTGGCGCGGCGCAATCGGCGGGGCTTTCTGCTGGGGATATTATTGTGGCCGTAGCGGGTTTAAAAGTGACTGGAAACAGTTTCGACCGCGTGCTGGCAGCGCGTGAAATTGGCGTGCCGGTAAAAGTTCATGCGTTTCGGCGGGACGAATTGTTTGAATACGACGTCGTGCCTATGCAGGCCGCGGCGGACACGTGCGTGTTGCAAGCACAGAGTAAAATGCTTGCTGAAGTGCAGCAGCGCTTTGACGCTTGGCTAGGCGTGGCAACGCCGACAATTACCTGTTAGGAAGGGTGTGCGCGTTACGCACTTCTAAGCAGGCTGAGCGCAATTTGCGGCGCCGATTGGGCCTGACTAATCATAGCATTAGCGGCTTGGCTTAAAATCATGCTCCGTGTTAAAGCCGCTGTCTCTGTTGCGTAATCGGCGTCTAATATGCGAGAGCGACTGGCGGCGACGCCTTCCATTTGTGTTTCGTTCAGGGACACAGAATACTCAAGCCGATTCATTTGCGCGCCAATACGGGCACGTTGATTGTTGACGTAACCGATGGCGGCATCGAGTCGTCCGATGGCGAGGGGTGCGTAATTCACTAAGTCCAATTCGTCAACACGCAATGCGCGAGCGGAGGCGCTGGCATAGCCCACTTCGAGTGAGTTTCCTGCGTCGGCGCCTATTTGAAAATGTAGAAAATTAACTGGCCCTTCCGGATTCGTGTAGGTGAATGGCCAAATCACGTTGAAGTTAGTTGGATTTTCGTCGTATTCGTCAACGTCGGTAACGACTTGCTCGGCGGTGCGGCCATCGCGCACGGCGAATCCGTTTTCCGCGTCGGTGCCGCCAATTGAGCCCGTGTCAGTGTTAGTCAAATCGAGTCCGTTTGCTTGTAAAAAAGTTTGGCCGTTGGCGTCGAAATCCGCTAAAAACGCCGCTTCATTGGCGTATTGTCCGCCGGTGGCCGTTTGAATTGCTTGGTCTAACGTAGCGCCACTGTGGAGTTCACTCATCACGCGGCCAAGCCCGTGCTGGGTTGGATTGCCCTCGGAGAAGCCGCCCGCTTTGAGATGTAAGTAGCGGGCAGCGAGATACGCCTTGGAGTAGTCGATACTCGCTCCGCCCCAGGCTCCACCGCTAATGGTTGATCCCGCAATGACCGCTGTTGCACCGCCGTCGGCGACCACGCGTTCGTCCGCGCCATGGATGATTTCTGCCGAGCCTTCTTTGAACCAGGTCGGCAAAATTGACATGTCTGTTTGGTCGTTCATGACCGCGTGCACCATTTCGTGTGCAATGATACGGTCATAGTAAAAAGGAGCGGCGCCGCCGTTGGGTGCGCTAAAGTTAGCGAAGTCGGCCATGTCGATTTCTAATTTCATGTTATTGATATTGCCTACGCCCGCACCGACGGCTGCAGACACGCGCGCCAAGGTGCCCCCCGCGCCGTCGGTGAAGCCATCCAAATCGACGGTAAAATCGGTGCCACGTGGGCTGATGCCAAAATATTTTGAAATGAGGTCAACTGAACCGGCTAGCCAGCTGCGCTTGAGCGCATCGACCACGGCGAATTTTCCACCGTCCGGTGTGCCAAAGTGGGCGGTATCGTCAAGGATTTTTATGCCGTTAAATGATGTGTTCTTTGCGGTGCGGGTAATTTCTGCGCTCAGCGCGTTTGCTTCAGTCTGTAAGGCCTGGCGATCAAGTACGGAATAAATCCCCGTGTTAGCGGCTTGTACCGATAATTCGCGTAATCGTTGCAGCATGTCGGTAATGCTTTGTAAGCCGCCGTCTGCGGTTTGCATCATGGACACGGCGTCGTTGGCGTTGCGCGCGCCTGCGCGTAATCCATTTAATTGGGCGCTCATACGGGTCGAAATATTCAAACCGGCGGCATCGTCCACCGCATGATTGATACGAAGTCCAGACGACAAACGCTGCACGGCTGTCGTGACAGCCCGTTGATTGCGATTGTTGGCCCTGTTCGCGGTTAGGACCTCTAGGTTCGTGTTAATCTGCATAGAACATCAAGTCAATCCATGATTACTCGCAATGTGTTCCGAAATATGAGAATACGCGATGCAAAGCGATTATCGGCAGGTAAACTTTTTTACTTTAGCGGATTCGCCGACGCGTTAGGCACTTGCTCTTTTAGTTGCCATTAACGTAATGTTGGCAATGTATGGCCTCAAGACAAAAAAGGATGTTAAGACGTATGGTTGATGGAAAACTGAATTCAGTAGGACTGCGCGGGTTGGCAGCAGGCTTAGCTGTGTTGGCAATGACAAGTTGCGCGTTGTTTCCTGGTGGTCGGTTGGCAGCATACGAAGTTCCGGTGTTGGTGCTTGATTCAGGTGGGCGTCCCGTCGCGAACGTGGAAGTCAGATCCACCGACGAACAAATGCTGCGGACCAATGAAACGGGATTGGTGCGAATGTACTTTATTTCGCGTGGACTGCACGTGCTCACGGTTCGCGGTGAGGGTTGGAATACGGTCCAATCAAAGGTTTCTGTACCGATGGACGGCACTGATCCTGTGACAATCGAAGTGACACCTGCGTCTCGCTGAATAATTAGCACGTTGCGTGTTAAATGATTTAACCCTGTTGGCCTCCATCGCCGACGGCGAGTTCTATTCCGGCGAGGAATTGGGCGAGCGTCTTGGCGTAACGCGTAGCGCCATTTGGAAAGCGTTGAAGCGATTGGGCGAGCTAGGCTTGGAAATCGAAGCCGTCGCTGGGCGTGGCTATCGTCTCACTACCCCGTTGGAATTGCTTAGCTCAGAGCGAATTTCTGCACATTGGGGTGACGCGGAAAAGTCGATTGAGCAGCTCGAAGTTCTCCATGAAGTAGACTCAACCAATCGGCATGTGTTGGCGCGTGCATCGTCTGCGCAAAAGCCCATCGCCTGCTTAGCGGAGCGACAAACAGCGGGTCGTGGTCGCCGTGGAAGGCAGTGGCTGTCGCCGTTTGGTTGCAATATTTACCTTTCGCTAGGCTGGCCGTTTCCGCGTGGCGTAGTAGGGCTAGAAGGTGTTAGCTTAGCAGTCGCATTAGCGGTTGTGCGCGCTCTATCAGATTTCGGCATTGAAGATCTCGGTGTAAAATGGCCTAACGATATTTACTGGAAGAACAAAAAGCTGGCCGGTGTGTTGTTGGAGTTGACGGGCGAGGCAGGCGGCGGTTGTTTTGTGGTGGTAGGCGTCGGAATTAATGTTAGGATGCCCGTGGCCTCTGGCCAACTCATCGATCAGGCGTGGACAGACGTTAGCCATGCAAAAGCGGGTTACTCCATTTCGCGAAACGAGATCGCTGGTCGACTTCTTCATCACCTCGTGCGTACATTGCAACAGTTTGATCAACACGGTTGGCCGTTCTTCGCCTCCGAGTGGCGTCAACGCGATTTAGCCAGCGGGCATCTCGTCAATGTGCAGTGTTTTGATGAATTAATTCAGGGCACTGCGCTGGGTGTGGATGGAACCGGCGCTTTGTTAGTTGAAACCGATACAGGCGTGCGGCGCTTGCATGCCGGTGATGTGAGTTTGCGATTGCGTTCTGCGAATTAATCTACGCGAGGTCCCATGAAATTACTCATTGACGTTGGTAACACGCGGATCAAGTGGGCCTGGCAACAAGCGGGTTGGCTAGGAGAAATGAAGGCCGCGCTTCATCGTGATCAGGACTTTTCGCGCGTTTTGGCGGATTCCCTGCGCGCGGCCATTAAGCCGTCAAGCATCGTCGTTGCCAATGTGGCGGGCATTAAGGCGATGGTGGCCATTGAGCAATGGGCGCTAACAACCTGGAATATTCGGCCCGAATTTGTTGCGAGCGAGTTGTTTGCGCACGGCGTTCGTAACGCTTACCAAGTTCCCGCGCAGCTCGGTGTAGACCGCTGGATGGGATTGATTGCCGCGCGGGCTATGGGTTCCAAGCCAATGTGTGTGGTCAGTTGTGGCACCGCCTTGACGGTTGATGGCCTGGCTGGTGACGGAATTCACCTTGGTGGCGTGATCGCTCCTGGTTTTAACGTCATGCGGGACGGATTACGTGCGGGAACGGCTCTAATTCAATCCCAGCCTCATCCTGAAGACGCGCCGCTGAAGAACTTGATCCTTCTAGCCGATAATACCGATGACGCCGTCGCTGCGGGAATTGGATACGCGCTGGCGGGGTTAGTAGAGCGCGTATTCGCACGCATAGGACAGAGTCAGGCAGTTGCACCGAATTGTGTTCTGACCGGCGGCGATGCAGAAATGTTGTCGGCCTATTTATCGATTCCGCATGTGTGCGTTGCAGATTTAGTGTTACGTGGATTGGCGAGGGTTGCAGCGGTTCCTAAATGAAATGGGCGTTGTTAGTTTTTTTTGCGTTAAATGCAACACTGGCCATCGTGCAGTGGATTCCCCTTGCGCCTGTTGAAGGCGCGCCTACCTTAGCCAAGGCCGTGCCTGGCGAGCGTGTCAAAGCCGTTGCGTTGATCAAAGCGTCTGCCGTAGAAGCGGATGCGACTGGGCACTTTACGGAGCCTGTCGTTAAAGAAGAACACATCGTTGAGACAAAACCCATGCACTGTTATGCAGCGGGGCCGTTTCCGAAACTCGATAAGGCCGTGGCAGTTCAAGCGGCACTGGAGCAAGAAGGTTTTCAAGTCGCCACCGAAGAGCGTCGCCGCGCGGTTGAGTTGGGGTACTTGGTGTACATTCCGCCTTTACGCAGTGCGACGCTTGCACGGTTGTTGGAAGACGACTTACGCGCCAAAGGCGTGGGCGACTCGGTGGTGATAAAATCCGGCGAGTTCCGCAATGCGGTAGCGGTGGGCGTGTTTCGTGAAAACACGCTGGCCGAAAAGCGGCAGGTAGAAGTCCAGTCACTCGGCTTTAAGCCACAACTCGCGCATCGAACGGGTGATGAAATCGAAGTTTGGTTACGCGTAGTAGGTGAAGCGGAAAAGCCTCCGGTCCTGGCCCTGAACGCGAATGATAGCGCCGTTATCGGGCCAATAGAGTGTACGTGAAACAATTTGATGCGTTCTAAATTGCGCCATCTATGCGTTGCGGGTTAGAATGCGCCCGGCCACTTCTCTTTGCTGACGTAGCACAACGGTAGTGCAACTGATTTGTAATCAGTAGGTTGGGGGTTCGATTCCCTCCGTCAGCACCATGAAAATCAAATACTTACGCCCGATATAAGGTCGCAAGTCTTTCGCAAAGCTTACTGGCTCTTGTTGCTTCCTAAAATAACGATCACGCGCCTGCATAGCGTCAGGTAGTTGCCCGCTCATCGCTTATACCACTAACTCCATATTGCGTGCACGCGGATCGCCCTATACGAAGCGCCATGCGTAAACCAAGTATGGACTTGGTAACTATTTTTTAGTTACACTAAACTTTCCTGGTGGATCAGAATCCTATGTCAAGACATCGGAAAGCGTTGGAGAGGCTGTGCGCTAACCCGCCTGCTCAGGACATCAAGTGGCAAGAATTGAAGGGCGTACTTGAGCATCTTGGTTATATCATGCTGAAGAACAGCGGCTCCCGAAGAAAGTTCTATCACGAAGAGAAAAAAGCATTGATCATATGCCACGAACCCCACCCGTCGCCAAATGTGGATAGAGGGTGCGTCGCAGACGTGATTGAACATCTCAGGAATTACGGATTTATCTAGGTAACGACGGTGGACATACTCAAGTACAAAGAATATGAAGGCACGACGGAACTGGACATGATCCGTAACGTTTGTCGCGGGAAAATATTATTCATTGATGACCTCGTTACGTACGAGTCAGCCACCCCTGCAACTCTCAGGGAAGAGTTTGAGGCGGCCGTTGATGATTACCTTGAAACATGCGCAAGCCTTGGTAAAGAACCTCTGCGTCCATTTCGTGGACAATTCAATGTTCGCGTTACGCCGGAGGCCCACCGAGCTGCAACTTTGCGTGCAGTTGCTGACGGAGTATCGCTAAATGACGTGGTAGTTCGTGCGCTTGATGCGTTTCTATATGCCAGAAATGAAGTCAATCACAACATCCGCGTAACGCTTGAAACACCCGACGGGGCGCCAGTTAAAACCTTTACCGCGGTCGCATCCGGCACTCAGAAATGGGATATGACAAATGTCCACTGACGCAAAAACACCGGAGTCAAACGCTTCTCCTGTCGCCCCCCCGATTTCTATGCGGGAATTGACTCGCTTGCTCGTAAAGCACTACGGGCTCACCGAAGGAACTTATAGTCTCTTGGTGGAATATCAAATCGGAACCGGTGGTGTCGGCCCAGACAAGGACAATCTCCTACCGGGTGCGATGATCGGCGTTGCCCGGGTTGGCCTCGTGCCAGCAGCCGCAAATGGGCCAAACAGTGTCGATGCGTCAGCTGTTAACTCCAAAAAGCCGCCGCGTAAGAAAACGACTACTACCTGATAACACCCCTCTCCCGGTACGCGGACCCGTTGACAAGCCGCCATGAAATTTACAGCGCCCATTCTTGAGCGCCTTACACCGGCACGGCGTACCCTTCTGGCGGATCGTCCCAAAGGCGGGACCATAATTCGCCAGTGTTTGGCGTATTTTATGTGTCGATTCCCTCCGTCAGCGCCATGTATTCTAAGTCATGCCTAATTGGCATCGTCTTTGTCGCAATTGAACGCAAAACGCGCCCTTAAAGAGCGCGTTTTGTCTTTTCTAACGGGTAAACCCCTAATCGCTAATTGCCGTTCGTAACGTATTTCTTCAGCGTAATTCCCATGCTTTCCCACTTGCCGGGGCCAGGCACGGCTTCTATTGCTGCCTGGTTCGGATAACTACCTAAGTTTTTGACGAACTCGCACGTTTCACTGGCATTACATACGCCGTCGTTATTGCCAATGTTATCTCCTAGAACTTCGCTGTATTCAGCGACATCTTGTCCCTGGTAGGCGCCGATGTTAGGGTTATAAACGCAGGTTTCGTTGCTCTCGCAGAGTCCGTTGTCGTTGCCTATACCGTCACCAAATATTTCGTTCGCATGCGCGAGGAACGTGACGGTTGCCGACGGAAACGCATGACTCTCTACGTCTGTATTCGCCGTTGGCACGGCGAGCTGGTTGCGCAGTAAGGTATCCGCCGTTTTCAGTCGAGAATCAAATTCTCCACAGGTTAATAGGCACGTGCCAGCGTTAGTGTTGTCTGCCAAGCTTGCATCGTCCCGTACTCGCGCCAAATCGCGACTTTCTTTAGGTGTTTGGTAAATCGTATCTGTGGAAGCCTTGAGTGTGAAAGTGGACGTCATTCCAGTATCAGTAGCTGAAACGCCAGCCGGGCAGGTGTTTAAACCAAGGGCATCGCAGTTGGTAGTATTCTTGTTGACGTTGACGTTGGTGAAAGCGGTGTTGGTTATGGCTGCATTGACGTAGACGCCTTTGCCGCCGTTAAGCGCGCTGACGGTACGAATCAACGAGTTTCCACCGTCGCTGATGCTCACGCCGTCGCCTTTGTTGAGGACGCTCGTGACGTTAACGAACACGTTGTTTGATGATGGTTGAACGCCTTCGTAGTTGGTTAGGTGCAAGCCTGATCCGCCGTTGCCGACAAAAGTGGCGCCAACTATTGTGGAATTGCTCGCGCCATTTAGGTGTAATCCGTCGCCACCGTTATTGTGGCTGATAAGCTTGGCGAATTTATTAAGTGGCTGCTCTACCCATATCCCGTCGTTCTTGTTACCGATCGCGCGAATGTCAAACAAGGTGCTGTACATCGTCTTAATTCGAATCCCGTGACCGCCAATGGTTGAACTGGGGTCGCTCGAAAAGCCGTTACCAGAAACAGTGACGGAATTGAAGGTGTTTGCGCGTTCAACTTTTTGAGGGCTTGCTCCATAAACGTAGATGCCGCCTCCGAAATTGTTGCTCGCGGTAACGTTTTGAAAATTGCTGCGACCTACGCCGTTGAGTGTAATACCTGCGCCTTCGGCGCCAGTCACCGTAGTGTTTCGAACCATGACGAATCGGGTGTTGCTTACCGAAAGTCCGGTTTCCCGTCCACTCGCTGCAACCTCCGCCTCAATCCAAATGTAATTAAGGTATTCGGAAGTCACTGTTGATTGAATAGTGATAGGTGGGAGCGAGCCGCCAGTCGTAAAAGCGGCAACTCGGTTTGCAGAAATACGGTACGCATTTGTATTAAAGTTACCACCCGTTCTTGCCTTCAATACATAAACTGTTCCAGCTTGATCCAAACTAGGCGAGGTTCCTTCTGTAATCGGGTTATGCCACCAAGGTGCAGCAGTGCCTATATTTTCATCTTTCAGGCCGGTTTTAGTGTTTTCAAACATGACCATATTCGCTTGCCACATGAGTGAATTGGCAAGAACAAGGTTGCTCAGGTTTACACTGTCTTTGAGTTTTGTCGCGACCATGCGGAAGCGACCGGCTTCGTCCGTGCTGTCGTCTACGCACTGCCAGTTGAACCAGCCTAAGTGGTCTCGCGCCTTTAAATCAGTACAATTTGTGTCTGATGCGACGAGAGCGGCAGGTACATACGCCTTACGCATTTCACCCGCGTGATAGCAGCGATCCACGACTAAGGGATCACAGGCCGCGCCACTTGCCTTCAGCGGATTTGTTGGGTCAGTGTCGCTATTCAAAGAAATGTAGTCATTCCAATTGGGAGCGGACGCAAACACAGGTAGCACTTTGCCGCACTGTACGTTCAGGCTGAAGGATTGGCTACCTGCCGTACCTGAGCCAGATATGACAGAGCAAAAATCGGTTTTACTGGGCTGAGCAGCCAAGACCAAGCGGTACTTTGTTCCGCTAGGTAACAATTTTGGCAATTTAAACGCCGTCGTTACGCCATTAGTGCTGGAAGAAGAAGTGACCGTGACGGTGGTCTTTGAAATTTCTTCATATAGGCTCAGCGTCTGGCCGTTGGCGAGTCCTGAAACGTAGCCACTCAGCTCCACCGCTTTCGGCGTGTGAAACACGTACGTCTTGCCACTGACAAGCTTGTTTCCCGCCAAGTCGGCCAATGCGCCACTGACGTCTATTCTGTAATCGGCGTTGTAAGGTAAGGCTACCTTGTCCCAACTTATCGTTGCTGTATTGAGGTCTTCGTTGTAGCTCACCTGAAAATTGGTCAACGTCGGCGTAACGGTGATACTGCCTAGCGCCTCAACTTGCGCCTTTTTCATCGGTTCGCTAAAGCCAACCGTGACGGAGTTCATGTCAAGGGCAATATCCGCGTTATTGGCGGGTGAGACGGACACGACAGTCGGCGCCACCGCATCAGTTAGGGTGCCCACGTTTGGGTTGTCTGGACTCGCTACGCCGCAGGCCGCCAAAATTACTGGGAATGCGAGCGGAAGAGCCTTCAAAAAGTCATGCATTGTGGGTCTCTCTACTGACCTGTTTTGATGATCTACGATCTTTATCACAAACTGTCCCTGCACCGCAATTACTAGGGGCGCCAATTGTGACTTGAATCGCACAGTGTTTAGTATGTCGGGTGTGTACGCTGACTTATTCGTTCGCGTTCGTGCCCAATCAAGGGCCACCCGGCGCCTTTTCCGCGTCAATGATAACCGAACTCGGCTAGGCTAGCGTCCGAAAAAAAGGAAAGTTTTTGAACGACGCTTCGGGCATTAGAACTTACTAGCATTATGGGCGTGTTAAGGGTGCATTCTCCCCCTGTTAAACACCTGGTTTGGGTCCATGGCCAGCTTCATGCGTGTATGCAAAGCGTCCAAGCCTTTACTCAGTGGATGAAATACTGCGCCGCTCTGGTCTCCATTTTGAAACAAAGTGGCATGCCCTCCTGCCGCGCTAACGACTTCTCGCAACGACGACGGTGAAAGTTCACTGTATAACCAACGTTGCGCGCCATTCCACTCTAGCAGCGTCGGACCTTTCAGTGCCAGCGGTGGTGTCGCCGGTGGCACGGCGATGCGCCACAACGGTTTGTCGCCGTGAAAGAAGGCGTGGCTGTGTTCGCGGACACTTCGCCAAAATTCCGGTCCGTCAACTTTTTCGCCACCCAGTTTTTGTCGTGACGCGTCGACCGCACTCGCGGCGCCTTCGAGGCGCACATAGAGCGCTTCACCGTCATAGCAGGTGGCGCTAATAGGCAGGGGTAATCCCGCCCACTGATTCATTTGCTCAATGGCGCGATCAATGCGGTGTGGGAAAACCAGTGTGAGTGTTTTCGCTGGTAACGGGAGCACTTTCAATGAAACATCGAGAATGACCCCCAATGTGCCCAAGCTGCCCGCGAGTAACCGAGAAACATCGTAGCCAGCGACGTTTTTCATGACTTGGCCGCCAAAGCGCAGGCGTTCGCCGCGTCCGTTGATGATCGTGGTGCCCAAAACGAAATCGCGAGCCGCGCCTGCAAACGGGCGGCGCGGACCCGAAAAATTGCAAGCGATGGTGCCGCCTAAGGTCGCGTCGGGGCCGAAATAAGGGGGTTCGAATGCTAGCATTTGCGCATTCTCGGTTAGCGTTTTTTCCAACTCTGCCAGCGGAGTGCCCGCACGCGCGGTGACGACTAATTCATTAGGCTCATAGGTAACAATGCCGCGATGCTCGCGAGTCGACAAGACTTCGCCGACGGGTTTTCGACCATAAAATAATTTGCTGCCACCGCCGATAATGTTCAGCGGTGTTCTCGCTTGAATCGCCTTATTGACCTGTTCCACCAAGTTTTCAGTGTTGTCACTGTCTAACATTAAAAGCGCTCCAAATCTGGGAACGGGAGTTGCGCATGCTTCACGTGCATTGCGCCGAACTCAGCGCAGCGGTGTAGGGTGGGTACCGCTTTGCCGGGATTTAAAAGGCCTTCTTGATCGAATGCGTGCTTGATAGCGTGAAATTGCGTAAGCTCGGCGCTGCTAAATTGTGAGCACATTTGGTTTATTTTTTCCATGCCGACGCCGTGTTCGCCGGTGATCGTTCCACCTACTTTTACGCACAATTCTAATATCTGCCCACCAAAGGCTTCGGCGCGTTCGAGTTCGCCGGGCGTGTTGGCATCGAACAAAATGAGTGGATGCAAATTTCCATCACCGGCATGGAATACGTTGGCGACGCGTAACCCGTATTGTGCGGACAGTTCTTCAATGCGTGCCAGCACTTCTGGCAGGCAGCGGCGGGGGATGGTGCCATCCATACAATAATAGTCCGGTGACAGTCGTCCAATGGCTGGAAATGCCGCTTTGCGCCCTTTCCAGAGATTGGCGCGTTCTGCGTCGTCCTTGGCGATGCGTACTTCATAGGCGCCGCAATTGCGCATTAATTCGCTTACCACGGCGATATGTTCGCCCACTTCTTCGTTTGTGCCGTCGACCTCGCATAATAAAATGGCGGCAGCCTCGGTGGGGTAACCGGCGTGAACAAAGTCTTCAGCAGCTTGAATGGATAATTTATCCATCATTTCCAAGCCGCCGGGGATAATACCGGCGCTAATGATTGCGCCTACGGCGGCGCCCGCTTTGGCAATGTCGTCGAACGCGCAGAGTATGACTTGCGCGCGTTCGGGTTTGGGCAATAAACGCACAGTGACTTCGACGATGACGGCGAGCATGCCTTCAGAGCCGGTCATGAGCGCCAGGAAGTCGAGGCCTGGGCTGTCGAGCGCGTTGCTGCCGAGGGTGAGCATTTCGCCGTCGATGGTGATGATTTGTAGCTTGAGAATGTTATGAACGGTGAGGCCGTATTTTAAACAATGCACACCGCCGGAATTTTCCGCGACGTTGCCACCAATGGTGCAGGCGATTTGCGACGAGGGGTCC
>JANOTC010000503.1:0-2291 GCA_031416175.1 Gammaproteobacteria bacterium | reverse complement strand
TTCTATCCGTTCAATGCCTTCCGCTCTCTGCTCGGCATCGCAGGCGATATTTCCGCGCCCACTTACGCGGAGCTCTATTCAGGAATTTGGGTTCATCCTAACCGTTTCTCTAAAATTGGGTAACAACCGGATAAGCACGGTAAGTACCTTTCCCGTCGCCGTTCTAAGTTGGTGAACCATAATGTGGTATTTTTGACCCCATGCAAGGCTCATCAACGGCGTGAATTTGATTTTCTTGCAGTCAGGAACGGAGTTGTCGCAGACAGCCGTGCCAGGGATTGCCACCATATTCGAATTATCCATGTTCGTATGGTCCATTACGTCGCCAGTACCCATGTTCATCTTATCCATGCCCGCCGCGTCAGAAGCGCCGGGCATTAGCATAATATTCCCCTCCAACGAGGCGGGGAAAAGGCCTTCGGCAAATTCTATGACAAAAGGTTGGTCAATGCTGACGCTCGTCGCGCCATTCATTGGCGAAGAAGAAACTACCCTTAACGTCGCACCCCCGCCACCGGCGTCTCCCTGGCCGCATCCAACTAATAATCCACTAGAAAAAACTGATGCAACAGCCAGCTGTAATGCTCTACTCATAAATGTTTGCTCCCCCGTGGCTTGAATCTGAAATTGAATTTTTGTGGCATACACTTATTTTTTTATGGCACACCTTGTACCGTAGTCTTTGCTTTAGTCACAGTGTGAACTGTTGTTGATTGACATTAATAGCCACTTAAATGGAGCGTCGCCACCTATCGTGATCGCAAAAATCATTTAATTCGAGACATATAACGGCTTTGCCGTTATATGCCTCGACCAATCGTGTTGTCTACGACATTCCCAGATCACTGGGTGAAAAACTAAGGCGTCACATCTACCACTACCACCGCAGGCGTTGGGTCATATTGGCCCAGCGCGTTCACCACGGTTAGCGTGACTGCATAGACACCCACACGATTAAACGTTACATTTCCAGGGATTTGCGAAATAACATTGGGCGTAGCACCGCCAAAACTCCACACGAATCGCAATACGCCACTGCCGGTCGGATCGAAGCCGCGTCCAATGAAATTGACGGGTGTGCCGACTCGAATAGTCAGATTGAACGTAGGCGCGACGATACTGCCGTCAGGCGCGCTGAGCGAACCCGGCGTTTGCCCGCCGCCCGGCGGAATTGGGAACTGCGACAAGACGGTGATCACGCGGCTGCTTGTCATCGTAAATAACTGGCCCACCGCGTTGATGCCATTTACCTGTAGCGTCACGATAAAGGTTCCTGGTTGGCCAAAAAATACGGTATTCGGCGTTTGCAACGTCGATGGGGTTGCCGCCCCGCCAAAGCCCCAGTAATAGGTCAAATTGCTTCCAGCGATAGGTGCCGCTTGAAAACTAACCGACCCACCCACACTTATCACCATATCTTGCGCTGGCAAAAGGATCGTATTACTGTTGGCGATTGTGGGGTTAACCTTGAACTTCCTCAACTTGGTCACACTGGTTGCATTACCAAAACCGTCAACGCCAGATACCGTTAGTCGTACGCGATACTGCGCCGCTTGGGTCGGCGTAAAATTTCCCGGAGAGAGCTGATTCGATGTAAACACTGGACCTCCCGGAATAGATCGACTGGATATTTCCCAAAAGTACGATAGCCCGGTAAAATTCGGATTAAAAGCACTCGCGGACAAGACCACTGAACTACCGAGGTCAATGGTCGCTTCATCCAGTGGCGAGATTATTGTTGCCTCCAAAGGCTGGGTTGTCCCACCAACAGTTATCACGCGTTGTGATGGCACGCCCACGACATTTCCTACTTGATCAACCACAAAGAGTTCGATTGTGAACACGCCTGGAGATGGAAACGTGATGCTGCCGGGGGTTTGCTGGTTTGAAACTGGCGCTACGCCACTGAAGTTCCAGAAATACTGATAGTTCGTTACACCCCCTGGCGCGAGCGCGCTAAAGAAGACGGAGGCACCTGGCGTGATATTCATATTGGTAGGCGGCGCAACGATATTGTCTAGACCTGAATTGACTCCGCCGCCGGTATTGTTAACAGTGATCACTCTAATCGCTGGATTGGGGTCAGTCAGGCCCAGCGCGTCTGTCACGGCGAATGTGATCACATAGATGCCCGCAAATTGGAAACGAACAGTGCCACCGTTTGATACCGGACTATTAATGATGCGGGACGAGACGCCACTAAAGTCCCACGAGTATGATAATGGGGTGTTATTGTCATTGTCCTGCCCGCGCCCTTCAAAAAACACGGGGTCACCCGGATTAATCGTAAT
>JANOTC010000502.1:0-3420 GCA_031416175.1 Gammaproteobacteria bacterium | reverse complement strand
GGGACGCGTGGTGTCGGTGTACATCCCCGGCCGCTTGCGTACCGGGTCCAGTCCAGTGAGAACTTCAATATCGGACGCGTTGTAAGAATTGCTCATTGGATTAGCTTAATCACCCGCAGTAAGTAACAAAAAACGGTCAAGAACTCTAGCGATCAGCCGAGGCAGTGTCAACGTCGAAGTCCGCGTGCCAGTTCACCAACTCGCGCAGCACGGCGGTTGCGTAGGTCCCGCGTGGCAAACGAAAACTCAGCGCTGCACCCGGCTCAGACCACTCACAAAGTAGATCACGCACGGGCAAACGCAAGGCGCGCCGCTCGCGTTCCAAACCGGCTTGCTCTAATAGTGTCGGCAAACTACCCAAGCTCGCCGCTATGTCCTGTTCAAGGCGCTGTGCTTCGTCAGTGACTAGCGTCTCTCCCCTGCCCCACAGCGGACCGCTGGGGTGAATATCCATTATCGCGAGTCGCTCCGGAATCAGACTGTCATTTACGTCATAGGCAAACACGCTACGACTGCCGTCTAACATCATCCTATCGCCCGCCAAGGGGCGATCCCAGGTTTTGTCGAGCACCCGTCGCGCCAGCACCTGGTTAAATAAGTGGGAACGCGCCGCCGACAACAAAATCCCTCGTGTGAAACGATCTTCCGGCAATCCTGCTGCCTGTGACGCAAGAAATCGTGTCACGTTTTCGCCGTCACGCCCGAACCGCTGCTCACCAAAATAATTGGGTACGCCGTAACGCGCGATATCCGCTAAACGGGCGTCCACTAACTCCGTACGCGCCAAATCGCGGACAAAAATGTGGAAGCGATTGCCCTTTAACGCGCCACGCTTCAATTTTTTAGCGCTACGGGTTGCGCGAACTAAGGTGACACCCTCAGGCATCACCGTCGCCCAATCCGGTTCATGCTCCGGCTTTACCGTTACGCTAAACCACTGCAACGTGACAGCGTGACGGTCCTTCAGACCGGCATAGCCAACGGCCAATTTCGGCACCCGCGCCGCCTTAGCCAATTGCGTGGCGACCCAATCCGTATTGCAGCCGCGCTTTTCAAGCCACAACCATACGTGCTCACCGGCGCCCGTTGGTTCGTAGCCTAAATCCTCTTCGACTCTGAAATCTTCTTGTTCCGCGCGCAACCGCGCTTGAGCCAGCGGCCCGCCAAAAACGTAAGGCAACTCCATGGTTTACACCTTAAAAGTTAAGAATTTGAATTTACCGCCGCTACAGGGACGAATGGCACATTGCATTCACGGGTCCGGCCCACGTCAGCGCACCCGGCTATACGTCCATTCGTTCCGCCGTCTTGGGGCAACATACTGTGAGCACGCTGATTCTTACGCGCAAACCCATACCCAATGAGCTCGTCAGCTTCTTCGCGCATTGTTTAGTTCGTGAGCTGCGTACTAAGCAAGTTATTGTTCGTCCCGGCGACGCAGCGGACAAACTGTATTACATCGTTAAAGGCTCAGCCACCATTAGCATGGCCAACGAACTCGGCAACGACATCATCCTGGGCTACCTCAATGACGGCGATTTCATCGGCGAAACCGGCTTGTTCACCTCACCCGGTCCGCGCCAAGTCACCGTCCGCACCCGCACGACCGCCGTCGTGGCAGAAATAACTTACGTTAGACTCATGGAACTGTCTAGAAACGAACTAAAAGACCAATTCGTCGGGATCTTGCTCGCCATCGGCAGCCATATTTCCAAGCGTCTTCTGCAAACAACACGAAAAGTTGAACATCTTGCTTTCATGGACGCCGCTGACCGAATTTCCAACACCTTGGATGACCTGTGCAAACAACCCGACGCTTTAACGCACCCAGACGGAATGCAAATCAAAGTCAGCCGCACTGAGCTCGGTCAGCTCGTAGGCTGTAGTCGCGAAATGGTCGGGCGCGTATTAAAAAATATGGAAGGCGACGGACGCATTACCGCCAAAGGCAAAACCATTGTGATCTTCGGCGCCCGTTAGCCTGTATCCCCGGCACGCTAGAAAAGACCAATATTAATCCCGCCCGAAATAAGCCACTTGTCATCAATATGTCGAAGAATCAGAATTTCCTGGGCTTGTACGGGTTTCTCTAAGCCCATCACTTCAAAAACGACATGCCCAACGACGCGGGCCGTATTCATATTCACTTCGATCGGACTGCGCTGATAGGTCATTTTCATGCCTGGATAACGCTGAAACTTTTGCGCCATATCCTCGACAATCTGCGCCTTCGTCACCGATTGCTCGTTGTAGGTGTCGGAAATAAGCGCCTTATACCCTTCGATATCCTTCGCCGCGATCGCCTTGGCGCGGTCCGCCATGACTTTGCGCACCGCCGCCTCGTCTTCTTCACTCACCACGTTTTGCGGAGAACACCCCAACGTGCCAATGGCTAAGAACAATAACGCCACTAGCAGCGCACCTATTTTTAAAACTCGTTGATCCCACATACACTTTCCTTCTGATCACATCGCACTGATGCCAATTCTACCGCCATACAAACACGCGGTGAACCAAACGTCAAACAACAGCGTCTGAGTTGCCATGCAGTAACCTTTCAAAGGCTTCTCCGATGACACGGCCACAAATGCTAGGCGCAGGATTCGCCGCACTCACCCTCGTCCTTGGCCTACTACTTGTCGGACGCTTTTCGGCTGATCCTGCACCCACTACTTCTACACTCCCCGAAGCCGAAGGCGTGACCACAACGCAAAACGCGTCGCCCACCCTTCACGTGGAAACGACGTCAAGCAGCACAAACAACAGCAACGACCTCCTCTCCCGTATTGCCGCCCTCGAGGAAGCGTTGCGCATTGAAACGCAAGCGCGCAGCAAACTCGAAATAGCCGTGAAAGAACTGCAACCCGCCCACGCGCGCAATTCAGAGTCTACGCGCTCCCAGTCGGCACGCGACGCGGCAGAAGAAACAAATACGATTGTGGAGACCGCATCGCCAAGCGCCGAACCCCCTGTACTCGAACGCCCGCAAGCGCTGGCGCAACTTGGCGTAGATACTTTTCGCGCTACTCAGCTTTCAAAACAAGTCGAAGAAATCGAAATGCAGCACCTCATCTTGCGCGACAAAGCGAGCCGCGAAGGCTGGGCCAACTCGCCACGTTACACTGACGCCGTGCGAAAACTCCCAGACGAAAGCGACATCTATCGCAAAGAATTAGGCGACAATAATTACGATGCGTTCTTATACCGCACAGGGCAACCCAATCGCGTTTCAGTGCAAAGTGTGTTGGCAGGATCACCTGCCCAAAAAGCCGGCGTTGAGGGCGGAGACCTGATTTTTAGCTACGCCAATGAACGCGTATTTAGTTGGGCCGACCTGACCGGCGCCACAGGCTCTGGCGAGCCTGGGCAATCGGTGCTGATCGAACTGGTCAGAAACGGAAAGAAGATTAATGTCTACGT
>JANOTC010000501.1:0-5418 GCA_031416175.1 Gammaproteobacteria bacterium | reverse complement strand
CGGCAGGCATCGTTTTGTATCAATTACTCACCGGTAGTCGACCGTTTTATGGCTCCGTTTCTACGGTTATGCAGCAAATTTTAAATGAAACACCCATCAATCCGACCGAAAAGAATGCCCAATTGGGTGGCGAATTCGATGCGTTAGTTCAAAAAGCCCTGGCGAAAAATGCTAACGATCGTTATGCATCCGCCCAACAATTTCTCGACGCTTTGCAGTTGACGTATCGATCCTTCAACGCGCGTGCGTCCAACGGCTTGGAACTGGATGACTTCAATGACCGCACTATCATTGCATCCCCAGTTCCGCCGCCAGCCCTGACGTCACGTGCCGATGCCGCGCATGGCGATACGGCTTCAACGCGTTCTCGCAGTGCGTCGTCTTACCCAGCATTGACACCGTGGCAACAAGAAATTCTGCCGGAATTGCAATCGCTGCTGTCCGCACAGGTTGGCCCCATTGCTAAGATTCTCGTCCGTGACGCCATGAAAAGCGCCACTAACATCGACCGTCTGTGTCAGAAATTATTGCCGCATATTCAATCGGAAAAAGGCCGATTGCAATTTCTTGATGGCATTCGCGGAATTGGCAAGGCACATATTCCTGCGACTCATCCAGCGCCACCCGCCGCAGAACAAAACGCGCGAGCTGATTCACTGAAAGTGCCGTCTGGCTTTGTGTCCGATGGGGCAAACGCCAGTGGTAATAGGACTGCCGCTTCTGCTGTTTCACTGGGGCTGGAACCTGCCTTCATTGAGTTGGCCGAGCGCGCACTCACTGCCCACATTGGCCCGATTGCCAAAGTAGTCACCAAACGCGCTGCAAAGCAAACAGCGGATCGGCAAGAGTTCCTCCGCCTATTGGCGGAAAACATTTCGTCACCGTCAAATCAGCAAAAGTTTTTGCACGATCTGGGGTAAGCAAACCGCGTCACGTAATCTTCTCATGATCGTTCGCCGTGACCTTCCCCGGAAATATTTTTCTTACCGCAACATATAACACGGGCACAAGGAACACGGCAAACACGGTGGCGGCGATCATGCCACCCATCACGCCAGTGCCAATAGCGTGGCGACTGGCGGCACCGGCCCCTGTAGAAAACGCCAACGGCGAAACGCCGAAAATAAACGCGAGTGACGTCATGATAATAGGCCGAAAGCGCAAGCGGCAGGCTTCTAACACCGCATCCAATACGGTGCGCCCCTCCGCTTCCAATTGGCGAGCGAATTCAATAATCAGGATTGAGTTCTTCGCCGCCAAACCGATGATGGCGACCAAACCGACTTTGAAGTAGACGTCGTTAGGGAGTTCGCGAAACGTAACCGCTAATACGGCGCCAAACAAGCCCAGAGGGACAACTAATAATACCGCCAGTGGGATGGTCCAACTTTCATAAAGTGCGGCTAGACACATGAATACGACGAGAATGGACAGGCCAAACAGCATCGGCACTTGTGCGCCGGAAAGACGTTCCTCGTACGACGTACCTGACCAATCGAAGCCAAATCCGGGCGGCAATTGCTTCGCGATATCTTCCATCGCGCTCATCGCCTCGCCGGTGCTGTGACCGGGGGACGGGTTGCCTGCAATTTTCATTGAAGGGGCGCCGTTATAACGGTCTAACTTAGGCGACCCGACTATCCATTGCGGTGTGGCAATTTCTGATAAAGGCACCAGACTACCACGTGTGCTGCGTACACGTAACGCTAACAAACCTTCTGGTGTGGCGCGCGACGCGGCATCAACTTGCATTAGCACGCGCAAAATGCGTCCATCGCGAATAAAGTCATTCACATAGGCCGAGCCTAGCGCAATTGACAAGGTTTCATTGAGCTCTCCAATTTCAATGCCTAAGCTGGCCGCCTTAAGGCGATCAATATCTAGCAATAGTTGTGTTCCCGGCTCCCTACCCTCCGGACGCACACCGGCCAACACAGGATTTTTTGACGCAAGTCCTAACACTAAATTCCGCGCATCTAACAATTTATCGCGACCTTGACCGGAGCGGTCTTGCAGTCGGAAATCGAATCCGCCCACGGCTGCAAGCTCTGGAATGGGCGGCGGGTTAAGCGCGAACACCATGGATTGCTTGATGCGAAACATAGCCATATTGGCGCGCTGAACCACTTGCAATGCATGGCTGTCAGGCGTGGTGCGAATATCCCAATCTTTAAGCCGCACGAAGGCGATGGCAGCATCTTGGCCGCGTCCAAAAAAACTAAATCCGGCCACGCCGACTACTTTTTCCACTTCCGGCAAGGATAAATAATGCTGCTCTACTTGCGACAACACCGCCAACGTACGCTCTTGCGTTGCGCCGGGTGGCAATTGAATAATGCTGATAAAGTAGCCTTGGTCTTCATCTGGCAAGAAGCCGCCGGGGAGTTTAGTAAATAGCGTAACAGTGGCGACGCCGATGGCGAGGTAGACTGCCAGAAAGCGGATTGGTCGTTTGACAACGCCTTGGGCAGCGACGAAATAACCGTGACTTGTCTTGCTGAATAAGCGGTTAAATGCGGCAAAAAAACCGCGACGTGGCTTGCTTGCGTCAAGCGGTGTGTGTTTTAAAATGGTTGCGCACAAGGCAGGTGTTAAGGTGATCGCGAGCAGTGCCGAAAACGCCATGGTGATGACCAACGTGACGGCAAATTGCTTGTAAATTGCGCCAACGCTGCCAGCAAAAAAGGCCATCGGAACGAATACCGCAGACAATACAACGGTGATGCCGACGATGGCGCCGAAGATTTGTTTCATGGCTTTACGCGTTGCGGCGACAGGATCAAGTCCTTCGTTCGTCATGATACGTTCGACGTTTTCTACCACGACAATCGCATCGTCGACAACGATACCGATGGCGAGTACCATCGCAAACAGAGTCAACACATTAATGGAAAAGCCGAGGAAATAAAGCCCAACTAATGTACCGACTAAAGACACCGGCACAACAATGGTAGGAATGATGGCGGCGCGCAGACTTCCCAGAAAGAGCCACATCACAAAGAAAACCAAGATGAACGCTTCAATCAAGGTCTTTAGTACTTCTCTGATGCTGATATCAATAAAGCGTGAGGTGTCGTAAGGCACGTCCCAGCCGATGCCTTTCGGGAAACTCTCCGCCAATTCGCCCATGCGCTTACGCACCGCGTGGGCGGTTTCCAAGGCGTTTTCGCCCGGTGCCAATTTGAGACCCATCGCGGCCGTTGGCTTGCCGTTCAAGCGTGCGCGCGTGGTGTAATCTAATGCGCCCAGCTCCACCACGCCAACATCTTTTAAGCGCACAGCCGCGCCGGTTGTGCCGCCTCTTAATATAATATTACCGAACTCTTCCGCATTAGCGAGTCGGCCTCGCGTTACCACCGTCGCTGATATCTGTTGACCTGGCAATGAAGGAGTTTGCCCTAATTCGCCGGTCGCAATTTGCGCATTTTGCGAACGCATGATTCGCAACGCTTCAGCGGGACTGATACCAAATGACGCCAGTTTGAGCGGGTCGAGCCAAACACGCAGTGCGTACTCCGTGCCAAAAAACTGCGCCTCGCCTACCCCTTTTACTCGGCGGATATTTTCTAGAATATGTGAGGTGGTGTAACTACCGAGCGCAACGGCATCTAAAGTTTGGTCAGGCGAATTAATCGCGACGAACATCAAAAAATTGCGCCGCGACTTGTTAATTGTTATTCCCTGGCGGCGCACGTCCTCCGGCAGACGGGCTTCGACGCGTTTGACACGGTTCTGCGCTTCGACTGAGGCTAGATTGAGATTGGTGCCAGTGACAAATGTCAAAGTTATATTCATGGCGCCCGTCGAATCGCTCGACGATTCCATATACAACAAGTTTTCCAGCCCGTTCATTTCTTGCTCGATGAGCGCGGTGACGGTGTCTTCGATGACTTGCGCACTGGCGCCGGGATAGTTAGTACTGATAGCAAGCGCGGGCGGTGCCACTTCTGGATATTGCGACACCGGCAAATTGCCTAACGACAAGGCGCCCGTTAGTAAAATGGCGAGTGCGATGACCCAGGCGAAGATGGGCCGGTTAATGAAAAAACCTGGCAACATGAACTAGTGCTCCTTGCCGGTGCCGTTGGCTGGCAAACCCTGGCTCGGCGCTGGCACGGGATTCACCACGCTTCCGGGACGCGCTTTTTGAATGCCGTCTACAATGACTTTTTCACCGCCTTTTAGACCCTCGGCAATTATCCAATTGGTGCCCGACAGGCCGCCCGTTTTAACGGGTTGCGAAATAACTTTATTTTCCGCGCCCACTACTAACACGAATTGCCCCTGCGTGGACGCCTGCACGGCGCGTTGCGGCACCACAATCGCGTTATCGGCGAATGCGACGGCCAAGCGGACGGTGACAAACTGACCTGGCAATAACGCGCGGCTTGGATTGGGAAACTCAGCGTGGAGTCCTACGGAGCCGGTATTGGGGTCAACGATGAGATCCGTAAACAAAAATTTTCCGGTGTGCTGGTATTCCCGGCCTGTTTCTAACATTAAATGGGCGGCGGTATCATTGGGTCGATGGGTTTGGCTTTGAACCGTTTCCCGCAAACGGAGAAAATCGCGACTGGATTGGGAGAGGTCAACCCAAATTGGATCTAGCTGTTCTATCGTTGCCATTGACGTCGCTTCGCCCTTCCCCACTAAGGCGCCCTCGGTGACTAAAGCGCGGCCCACGTGTCCGGAAATGGGCGCAGTGACAGTGGCGTAATTGAGGTCAATTTCTGCGCGAGCGCGAACCGCTTGCGCCGCCGCTACATCCGCCGCCGTTTGTTGTTGACGTGCGGTGGCCTGATCCAATTCCTGTTTACTGACTTGACTTTCTTTGAATAAATTTTGCACTCGCTCAAGGGTCTGCTCTGCCAAGAATGCGTCAGCACGCGCTCGGGCGACGGCTGCTTTGGCGGCATCGACATTCACTGCCAAGGTGCGTGCGTCAATCTGAAAAAGCGGCGCGCCCGCGTTGACGTCGGTTCCTTCCACATACAAACGTTTTTCGACAATGCCCTCCACGCGCGCGCGGACTTGTGCGACGCGGATGGCGCGCAAGCGTCCGGGAAGTTCGATGGTTCGAGCCACATCAGTATGATCGACCGTAATGAATTCGACTTCTGCCGGTGGTGGGCCGCCTCCGCCACCAGGTCCGCCGGGTCCGCCGGGTCCGCCCGGTTTACCAGACTCGCCTGGCGCTTTGTCAGCGCCACCACAACCGCCAAGAGCGGCGATTAGGCTGAAAATCCACAAAGTTTGCGCCACAGAGTGGCGAGACAGGTTGGAGAACATTTTTATCCCTGACACATTTTTTCCCTGACATTAGGCGACGATTCATACGACCCGCTCGCAATCGAGAGTATCGCGGGCACAATCTACACACTATACCAAGGATCGAGGTAAATTTTTGCGGCAATTTTT
>JANOTC010000500.1:0-10099 GCA_031416175.1 Gammaproteobacteria bacterium | reverse complement strand
GCTGCTCGCGCCGTTGCGTATCAAGGTGACGGGACGAGCAAGTTCCTGCCACGCCTGCTTCCAGATGAGCCAGATTTGGCCCGACTAGATCAATCCCATAGCATGCATATAGGATTTGGCTTCATACCGAAACAATGCTTTCGGCCATGTACGCGTCGAGGATGAGCGGGTCGTTCGGTAAGCGTGGCCAAATATGCACCTTCGGTCGCATCGTAAATGCCGAATTCGTCTTCAAGCATTTTGTGCGAATCAACCCAAATGATGGCGTCGTCACTTCCTCCGGCCCACGAACTAAAATGGGTTACTTCGCGATCTAACGTGAAGGTTACCATGGCGGCGCCACCTGGCTGAATGGTGTCACTAACAGTCCAGCCATAAAACGGAAGATGCCACACCACGGCTTGATTTTTTACGCCATTTCCATTGCTATCTGCCCAGCCTGTTTCTGCGCGCCCGTGAAACGAGGTTCCGCCGTTGGTAATGTTCGTGACCACGAGGTTATCAGCGCCGGTATCAACGCCGAAGTACACAAGATTTTTATCGTCAGCGAGCGACTTTCCTCCGGCGGGATAGGCGGCCCCGTCGCGGTCATAGATGATGTGACCGGCGGGCGTGGCTACATTGGACGCGATGGGCCCCTTGTTCTCTACCCGAACAAAATAGGTATAAGTACCGTTATGATTTTTGATGTACGTGATCTTCGCTTCGGGTAGAGGCAAGGCACTGGCTTGCGTGGCAAGAAAAAGACTCCCAACTAGGCTAAGAATGGCATTTCTTACTGTCATATTGAACTCCTTTCAAATGAAAACAGTTAGTGAGCTAAATTAAGGCGGGATATTGGTAACACAAGCAGGTTTTTTTCACAATCGCGCGCGAATCACCCGTGTGACCGCAAAGAGCTAATTGCAGATGTCAATCGTGTCTGATTTTGACGATTAAATTCGAAAGGCAGTATATACTCGACGTTCGATTTTAGTAGCGCAAGTCAGGACAGCGAGCCTAGAAAAATGTCACGGGTAGATTTTGCTTGGCTGTTTACGTGGATCAAAAGTGGGTGCAATTGGCGAGGGAGTTGGGTCTTCTTGGCTCTTTCTCTTGCGGCTATTGCTATGGCCACATCGCCTGTAATGGCCGACATTTCATCTGATCAAATTAGCTCCGTTAATGCTTCCGTTACACGCGTGACCATCGAAAACGCGTCTCTCCCTGCTTCTGGCTCACATCAAACTCAATTTTCAGTGTCGCGTTTTGGACGGTATAGCGTTGCTGCGCGAAGTCGGCAGGGAATTGCCATCCAATTGGTTGATCGGCAGGCCGGGCCCGGAGCGTGGGTCGGCCAGGCCGCTGAGAAGGATGGTCGCATTGATGCATTTTTAGAACGTGGAGAATATCGAATTCGTACGCGCGGTGCGGTGCGAAATTCGGGCGAAGTAAAAGTCGATGTACGTGCATTTACCGAAAAGCATGAAAAGCCGCCATTATTAGTGGAGGAAAGGATTGAAACGTCGACCTTGTCCGATTTGCAGCAGCGTTCATATTGGGTCGAAGTTAAAGCGTCAGGTGCAATTTATCTCGAAGCCAGCGGCAGATATCTTGAGGATATGCGGCTGTGGCGTGATGGCAATTGGCTGGTCGATGCGCAGCCGAAAAAGTCCGTCACGATGCCTCACGCGGGCCAGCCAATAACAGTTTTGCAGCTAGACTCGACCTTACCTGCTGGCTTTTATTTACTAACAACCTACGGTGGTGCAGGGCAAAAATGGACTAACGAATCAAGCAACAACGCATTACAGGTGCAACGGGGTGTTTCCAAATTAGGTTCAATCGGCCGCCAACGTTTTGTCGTGGGTCAGCGCGGATTTGATCGCTGGTTGGTACCTAAGTCGACCAGTTATTACCGCATGGAATTGGACAAACCTGGCGTGGCGAGTCTATCGGTGAGCGACTTTCAGCCGGACTATGCGGCCAGAGCGACAACGAGCAAGGCGTCTTTAGTAAAAAACGCGCGCATTCCTGTCGCAGAAATTTTTAATCGCCACGGTGAGGCGCGTTATCAAGTGGTAACGGTCACAGCGGAAGCGGGGACGCCCTATATATTTGAACATTTTGATCTGAGGTCGGAGTATGGCATTGCTGTGCCGGGCGATTATTGGGTGAGCACGGTAAATAGTGGGGACGTGCAGGACAGTATTGATGCTACCGCGATTGTAACCCGTGGAAACAAAAGAAATTATCGGCAAGAATTTTTACTAGACGAGGCAGTAAGACTAGGGGACAAAAAGCGCTGGCAACGGCGTTTTAATGTGCTGGAAACAACAACATTATATGTGCGCATAGAAAAGGCGGGGAAATATTCAGTTGAGTCTCAAGGGGTAGACCTTAGGCTGCGTTTGGACCCATTTGACATAAATCGGACGATGGCCAACCGCACTGTTAGTTATTCCGCGCGGGGAAAAAATATATGGGATCTGCTGGAAGGTCTATATGTCTTGACCATTGAACCCGAAACACTGGGTATTGCGACCGTCGCCATTCAAGCCCAGGATGCCGCGAATGACGCCCCAACAATGAATATGAGTACGCCAGCGCGCGCGAATATTCGAATTCCTAAGTTTACGGTTGGCAACGACGACAGTTACCGAATCTACTTTAATCGAATTCCCGGTGTGGCGACGGGCTTGCTTGTGAGGAAATTGCCGATCGACCTAAGTGAATCGATGCCAATTTCTATTATGCCAAATGACGCTCTTACGCTTCCCATTTTCGTGCCGGAATTAGGCGAAATTCGTGTTCAAACGGACGATGGCAATGATTTTCCATTTCTGTTAGATAAAGTGAGCTTCGGCAAGAGTGCAAACGTTGAACGTGGCGAAAAGAGTTTAATGTTGACGGCGATAGGAAAGGAAACAGTCCCCGTCACCATTATATTCACGCCAACTCGCCTAGCGTCCAATGCGACACCCCCACCCCTACCTGAGAACGCCTTTACGCTGCCAGATTTTCCTGTGTTAAGCACGCAAATGGCGCAGTATTTGGATTTAGGCCGACGGGCAGAGGCGACCTTTAAAGTTAATGTTGAACGCCCGGCGCTTTACCGAATTGAAAGCACGGGATTGTTGAGTACGCGCGGTGTGTTGCGAACACGTGTTAATCCTTCGCTGTTTAGTGTTGAAGGAAATGGCACAGGAAGAAATTTCCTGGTACAGCGCTACGTGCGTGAAGGTGATTACCAATTAACGACCTCAACGACGGGTGAAACCGAAGGGCGTTTAGGTGTTCAGCTTGTGGCTAATGAGGTCATCGACGGCGGTGTATTGGCAGAAAAGCGACCGTCGCGCATTACGCTTCCCGTGGGGCGCGCCGTCGCGTACCAGTTTACGGTGCGTAATCCCGGCGAATTTAAAGTAAGCGCCATAGGGCTTGAACGAGACAGGGTGTTTCGGCTTGAGGATGCGCAAGGATGGCCGTTGGATGCGCCCGAATTTACGGGCAGTGTGACGCGACAATTCGAACCCGGAAATTACCGAATTATTGTATTACCTACCGATCTCGAAGCGCGCGTATTAACGCAAGTAGAATCTGTGCCGGTGGCTAGTCAGCGAAAAGGCCATGGACCGTTTGCTTTGTCACTTGATCTAGGGGTAGAGCATATTTGGGAAGAGCCTGCCAAGGAGCAAGCGCGAAAGGCAGATCAATGGGAGTTCACCTTGCCGAGCCGAGCAACTGTGAACGCCATGCTCGACGGCGATATGCAAGGTACCGTGGAAAGAGTTGATGGCGCTGGCCACGCAGAATTGCCTATGATTTATGCAGACAAAACCTGGCGTCAAGAATTAGAAAAAGGCCGATATCGGTTCAACTTGCAAAACCGACGTATGGATAATTTGGTCACCTATCACTTGAAAGTTGCCTCAGACGAACTGTTAGTCGGTCAGTCCCGCCAAGTCAGCGCGCCGAGTGACACGCTCATTTCGATAGGTGCCGATAGCTTTGTCGAAATATTCTCTGGTGGAAGCCATGATGTCGTGGCGCGCCTCTATGATGAACACGACCGCCTTATCGGTCGCGCCGATGACCGCGTTGATGATTGGAATTTTCTGATTACTACCCCACTCGCAGCGGGACGCTATCGCTTAACCGTGGATTCGGTGAACGGCCAAGCCGTGGCGACCACCGTTTTTATTCGCGCGCCGCGCGATAGGGTTGAGAAAGCCAAGGCAGTGCCAAATCAGTGGATCGTTAATGATGACGAAATGCACGTTTACCCGTTGACGCTTCCCAAAGATAAAAACCTGGTGGTGATTCGCGCGCGTGGTTTGGCCAACGTGGGTTTGGCGATTGAGCAGCTGACTGCGCAAGGATGGCAAGCAAAGGGGAGTCGAACCGGTCAAAATCCACGCATAGAATTGGCCGTGCCTGCGGTGCCTGGGAATTTCCGCTTACGCTATTGGTTAACGGATGGGCGGCGTGGTCCGATTGAATTGCGGGCCGCTGCGACTAACGTGATTCCTGTGCAGGATGCCGTTTTGGCTCAAGGCATGCGCGGTATCGTGATTGAGGGCAGTAGCGTGATCGCGGTTCAATCCAAGCGCGGGCTAATGCGTTTGGGAAATCGCACCGGGACGCGCGCAACGGCGGGTGATGGGGTTCTGCGAGATTTCGGAAATGATAATTTGCCGGTAGGCGACGGCCTTTTTTGGCTTAGTGCAGATGCAAAGGATGATTTGCCGGTTGCTTTCAACGCACAACGGGTGAGCCTGACCGCCAACGCGGGAAAAGAATACGCTGTGTCGGTTTCCAACGCATTGCCGGTTGCCGTGGATTTAGATGACAGTGCCGGGCCACTTTTGGTCGTTGCACGCGCCAAACAAGCGCTGTCGATTGTCCAGGTTCTTAATCGTAGCGATCCGTCTCCCGATATTGATTTAAATTCCGTAGATATAACGTCGGGAAGTACGATTGCAGTTAGTCTTAAGTCGAGCGGTGCCCGTGCGCTTTTGCATAACTCTAGTGAGTACGCGGCAATAGATTTGGGCCTGCAATATTTTAGTTTCAAAGCCACCGATGCTCAGCGCGTAAGCGAGGGCGACGCGGTAAAGACGGTGCGAGCGCATTCCTATAGCGAATTGAAGCTTCCGCCCGGTCGCAACGCTTTAGATATTGCATTGTCAGCCAATATGGCGGCAGTTGCTGTCACGGGAGGGAAAATTACAGCGACTGCCTGGGCAGGTGATGACACACGCGCTATTGAATGGGAAACATTTGCCGACTCAATTTTGTTACTCAATGCCAGCGCGGTAGACAGTCGCGTTTTGATCAAGGCAAGACCAAGTATTGTGGCGCCTACCCGGCTTGAAATAAACAGTGCTGGCGTAAGCGTACAACATACTTTTTCGAAATTTGGTGTTGAAAAGATACCCGTCAACGTCACAGGGGGTGTTCCACTTCGCCTGCAGGTTTTGGGTGCGCAAGATGTGCAATTTTTGGGAAGCAATGGTCGGTTGCTGAAAGGGGATGAGCTGACACTTTCCACGTCGGGGCACCTCGTCGTTACTCATGCAGCGACACATGTCGTACTCGCCACGGAGTCGAGCGCCATACAACGCACGCGCGGCGCATCTTTGCCGGCCATGCGTGTTCCTGGGCAATTGAAGTTGGCAGGCGCGGAAATGCAGGTACGTTTGGTGGCTGAAAACATCAGCTTTTACCAAATACAAATTGATACGCCGTTCATTGCGCGCTGGACTAACGGAGATCGTGAGCAAATTACGGTGCACCCTTTCGGCGGGCAGTTGCAACGCGTAGCGCGAGGAGAGGGGCGTTTAACGTTGCAACCGTATGCGGCGACCAGCTTGAGCGGTTTGATGCAAGTAAACATCGCGACAGCCACGGAAATTAAAGAAGGCGTTGGCGAGGAAGTCTTTTTGCTCGGTGGCGACACTCGGCAATTTACGTTTACCCTTGACCAAGCAGCAACAGTGGGTTTGGGCGTGCGTGCGTCGGATGATGTTGTAAGTGCACAGTTACTTGACGGGAATGGAAAGACGCTGGCTGAGGGTATCGTGCATTTGGTCGATCTAAAGCCGGGGAAATATTATCTCTCGGTGCACGCAGCGGGCAATTTGCCGCCCGTTCGGATTCAACCCGTTGTGATTGGCTTGCAGCCAACCCCAAATTCGCCTCCGCCGACGTTAATTCGTCAATTTTTGGATTCGACTGTTGATACGGGCCTGTTGTCCTTCTCGCCGCCAGCAAAGGCGACTGAGGAAAATTCATCAGCCGATACGGTCTCTGTGGAAACGCAAATCGAGAGCGAACAAGAAGATATTTCGGAGCCTGAAAATCCGGAAGCGGTGGATCAATGAACGTTTTGCGAGTTTGCCAATGTTTAAATTAAATTCACATGCGTCCTTAGGGCAGCCAATGGGTGTGCAGACTCGACGTTATTTTCGGATAGTTTTATCGCTAACTCTTTTCCTATTGGGCGTGGTTGCTTCAGAAGCGGCGGTAACGCCAACAAACAATAGCGCATCTTTGATTCGCCCCTCGGGCGCACCGATAATCCCCGAACAGTTTTTACGGCAATGGGATCCCGTTACTGTTTTTTTTGACGGCCCGAAAATGTCGACCGCGCCTATCGCGGAGGACAGACCCGAGCGCTGGCTGACGATGACGCCGGCTCATCCCGGAGCCTATCGATGGCTAAATGATCGTACCTTACAATTTCGGCCTGCTGAACCGTGGCCCGCGCTAACGCGTTATACCTTTCGAGCGGAAGAAAAGATCCTTCATCTAGACACGTTAATGGAAGCCCCGTTAGAAACGAGTCCGACTCACAATTCCGAAGACAACGATTCTGTCGACAAAATTGTACTAACATTTCCGGCGCCGCTCGACGAAAAGGCCTTGCCGAAAATGATTCGCATTGAAGTTCGAGCGTTGCCAGGACTGGACGCGACGCGTGCGCGTTGGTTGGAGCAAGGGGGATTCACGGTAAAAGCCATAGAGCGAAAGCGGCGGGCCGATAAGGCGACCTACATACTGCAGCTGCGTGAACCCATACTAGCGGGACAAAAGGTTTTCGTGCACTTAAAACTTTCACTGACAGAAGGTGATGGCGCGTCATTCAAGGATATCGTTTTTTCAACGTCTCAAACGTTTCGTATCCAAAATGTGGGATGCGGAAATCTGAACCTGCCAATTTCGCCCACCGGCAGCCAATATTCTGCTGACCAAGCGCTACGCTGTAGCAATAGCGATCAAAATGCCATCAGCGTAGAGTTTTCGGCAAAAATACGCGCACTAAATCCGATTCAGGCGCGAAATTTGGTCCGTTTTACGCCTTCTGTATCCAATCTCTCGTTTGTGTCTGCGGGGAAACATTTGACCGTAAGCGGGCACTTTATTCCTAACACTTTGTATCGAGTTTCTCTCATTCCGAATCCGATCGTCGATTCTAAAGCGCGCGCACTTGCAATGCCTGCACAAAGCGATCTCTATGCGTTTTTCGTTCCTAAGCCATCGTTCCTCAACTGGCAAGCGCAGCGGGGTGTCATGGAACGCTTTGGGCCGCAAATGTTGCCTTTACAAGGTAGAGGTTTCGACAAACTTGATCTTCGAATTTTTTCGGTCGACCCATTGGATCAGAATTATTGGCCTTTTCCAGAAGAGCCGCTGCAAATTGACGAGTCAGTGCGTCCGCCTGGGCCGGGTGAGGAGCCGGCTTCGAACGATATTTCACGGGACATTATTTCCACGGGTCAATTGGCGAAGCATATTTCGATTTTGGGGTCGCCCGCCGTCTCTGCCTTAGTCGATTTGCCCCTAAAGAGAGAAGGCTCCGCCGCTCGATTTGGTATTGATTTGGAACCTCATCTAAGCAAAATTAAGGGCAAAGCCAGTCCTGGAACCTACCTGGTTGGAATGCGCAGGCTTGATGGATCTACAGCCCGCGCCTGGGTACGTGTGCAGGTAACGGACCTTAGCCTCACGACCGTGGAAGAGTCCGGACAGGTCAAGTTTGTGGTCACTTCGTTGGTGAGTGGGTTGCCGGTGCCAGCGGCAAAAGTGCGCGTAGAAGGCAGCGAATACATTTTCGGGATAAGTCGTTGGACGCCATTTTTTGAAGGTGTGACTGACGGAAAAGGCATGGTGACGTGGGCCGTTTCTGGCGCTCAGCGATATAACGCTCACGTGCGTCGCATAACGGTTAGTTCAGGACCCGACACGCTCGTACTTGACCCTAATCATGCTCCAGAAAATTACCATGACGGTCATTGGCGTACCAAAGGGGATACATGGTTGCAGTGGGCGTTCGAGCCGTTGTCGCGACGACTGCCCAAGCCTATTGAGTTGTGTCACCTTTTTTCTGAGCGGCCTGTGTATCGCCCGGAAGATAAAGTGCATTTAAAGGGTTACCTGCGTGTGCGTGAAACAGGTGGCTTAAGTATAAAGCGACGTAAACTGAATTTAGTCGTTGAAGGACCCGATGCGTCGACGTGGCGTTACCCACTAGAATTGACCGAAAATGGCAGTTTTTACCATTTATTTTCGGCAGAGACGTTGGCGACAGGCAGCTACTCCGCTTTTGTGGAAAGCGAGGACGGTAAGCCGTGTGGCCGGATGAATTTTGTGAAGGAAGCGTATCGCCTACCCAGCTTCGAAGTGAATCTGGATGCGCCAACGCATGTCCCCTTAGATACGGCGTTCGATGTGAAACTGGTGGCGCGATATTATGCCGGTGGCGTGTTGGCGCAACGGCCAATTCGCTGGCGCGTATCGCAATTTCCTTACGCGTGGACACCTGCAAAACGAGAAGGTTTTTTCTTTTCTTCCGACGCACGCTATTCTAGCGACTCAACGTTTAATGCAAGCCCCGTGTTAGAACGGACGGGTGAAACCGATTTGCAGGGCAGCGGCTCCCTAACACTTGATCCGTCGACAGAAACAACAGCCCAACCGCGTACCTATGTGATTGAGGCAACCGTTGTAGGTAGCGACGATCAAACGATTACTGGCACGCAACGTGTGAATGCCGTTCCTGGTGTCGTACTCGGCGTTAAGGTGCCGCGCTATCTAGAACACGCGAAAACTATTGTGCCGGAAATTATTGCCTTGGGTGTTGATGGATTATCCAAGCTAAATGAGAACATTACGCTTCGCCTTTCCAAGCGCGAATGGCATTCACATCTTGTCGCCAGCGATTTTACGCAGGGCGAACCTAAATATGTCACTGAAGTGGTTGATAGGAAGATCAGCGAGTCAACGGTCACTAGCACGGCTGACCCGGTCAAAAAGAGTTTAACACTAGACGGGGCGGGTGTTTATTACCTCGAACTGGAACGCCATGATCGTGTTGGTCGCGCTCAGACCGTGGTGGTCGATTTTTATGTAGGGGGTGACGAACCGCGTACGTGGGCAAAGAAAGGTGGCCAACTATTTAATACGACGAGCGACAAAGCGCTCTACAAACCTGGTGAAGTTGCTCACATCGTACTCGAAAGTCCATTCCAAACAGCACGTGCTTTGGCAGTTATTGAAGCGCCTAACAACCCGATCTATCAATGGGTCGATGTGACGAACGGCGCGGCGACATTTGATCTCACCATTCAAAAAAATTACGTGCCGCGAATTCCCGTACATTTTGTACTTATGCGCGGGCGTAAACAGGTAGCGACAGCCACTATGGATGGTCAAATTGACCTAGGTCGACCCACGACGGTGACCACGACGAGTTGGATTAACGTGGCGCCGGTGGAGCATCAGGTTTCCTTGAAAATTGAGCATGTTGGGAAAGCGCAACCGGGCGACGTGGTGCCGGTTACCATCAAGTTGTCTGACAGCAAAGGCAGTCCCGTCGCCGGTGAGGTGACATTGTGGTTAGTGGATCAAGCGGTTCTGGCACTTGGTAAAGAGCAGCGCTTAGACCCTATTCCTGATTTCATTACTGCAGTAAATAGCCGAATCAACATTGTAGATACACGCAATTTTACGATTGGTCTACTTCCCTATATTGAAGAGCCGGGCGGCGATGAGGGTTACGGAAAAGAACTGTTAGACAAGGCGAGCATCCGCCGAAAATTTGAGTCGGCACCCTATT
>JANOTC010000499.1:0-9380 GCA_031416175.1 Gammaproteobacteria bacterium | reverse complement strand
GCAGCGGAAACAACAATGGTATGAGCCATTGCGCCGTGTTCTTCCAACTTACGCACTACGTTAATAACCGACGATGCCTTCTGACCGATGGCAACGTAGATACACTTAACGCCAGTGCCTTTTTGATTGATGATCGCATCAATCGCCACCGCCGTTTTACCGGTTTGACGATCGCCAATGATCAATTCGCGTTGGCCGCGACCCACCGGGACCATCGCGTCGATAGCCTTGATACCCGTTTGCAACGGTTGGCTAACCGATTTACGGGTAATAACGCCCGGTGCGATTTTCTCAATCGGCGCGCTTTCTGTGGTAGCGATGGCGCCTTTGCCGTCAATCGGGCGACCTAAAGCGTCAACCACACGACCTAGCAAGGCTGGACCCACCGGTACTTCAAGAATGCGGCCAGTGCATTTTACGCTGTCGCCTTCAGTGATGGTTTGATAGTCACCCAAGACCACCGCACCGACTGAATCGCGCTCCAAATTGAGCGCCATACCGAAAATATTGCCTGGAAATTCCAGCATTTCGCCAGACATGGCTGCGGACAGCCCGTGAATGCGCGCGATGCCGTCTGTCAAACTTACCACGGTGCCTTCGGTACGGGCTTCTGTGGTGGTTTGATAGCTTTCGATCTTCTTTTTGATCAGATCGCTGATCTCAGCTGCGTTTAGTTGCATGGGTTTTCCCTTTTAACTCGAAATTTAGTGCGACAGCTTCACGGCCAAACGGTTGAGTTGCCCAGAGACCGAGCCGTCGATGACGAGATCCCCAGCACGAACAATAGCCCCGCCAAGTAATGCGGGATCAACTCGACAAGTAAGCTCGACTTCGCGTTGCAAACGTTTCTTCAGCGCCGCAATGATTTGCGCTTGCTGCTTGGCGTCTGTCGCGGTGGCCGAAACCAACTCCGCTTTTACGGTACGTTCGGCGTCGGCACGTAATTGCGCGTAAATCGCTGCAATTTCGTCCGCTACTTGGAGCCGGTCGTTGTCCGCAAGGACGTGTACATAATTTTTGCCATGCTGGTCCAACTGCCCTTCGCAAACACCTAACACGATGCTTACGACACGCTCAGTCGCGATTTTTGGATCACCGATCAACGCTTTAACGCGCGAATCAATCACCACGGTCGCGACCAAATTGACCATGTCGGACCAAGCCGCTAGTCGATTCTGCGCTTGGGCCAGTTTGAACACAGCCTGCGCATAAGGGCGTGCTATGGTTATCGCTTGTGCCATGATGCGTTTACCCGCTCTCTTAGATTTGGGCCGCGAGATCACTCAAGAGATCACCGTGTGTCTTGCTGTCAATTTCGCGCTTCAGAATTTTGGACGCCCCCGCCAATGCGATGGTGGCCACATCTTTGCGCAATTGCTCCTTAGCACGGTTAACTTCTTGCGTTATCTCAGCATTAGCAGCCGCCTTAATGCGATCAGCTTCGGCGCGTGCCGCTTCCTTCGCTTGTTCAACGATTTCATTGCTGCGCTTTTGCGCCAATGAAATCACTTCTACGGCCTGCTTCTTAGCATCAGTAATCACTTCGAGCGCACGCTTTTCAGCGAGCTCTTGCTCTTTCTGACCTTTTTCCGCTGCTGCGAGACCATCAGCGATACGCTTTTGTCGTGCGGCTAGCATGTCGGACATGGGCTTCCAGAGCACCTTGTTGACAAATACTATCAGCAGGATAAATGCGATCACCTGGGCCAGCAGGGTCACGTTAATATTCATCGCGCAATCCTCTCAGCCTGTTGTAATGCTGTTGACAGTTTATTCAACCGGGCTTAGCCAGCGCCGATTGCCGCTTTCAACGCACCAACGAAAGGATTGGCAAACAGGAACCACATTGCGAAAGCAAGAATGATGAACGGGAAAGATTCCATCAAACCAGCAAAAATAAACATATTGGTCATCAACGCTGGACGCATTTCTGGTTGGCGTGCAATACCTTCCAATGTTTTTGCGCAAATCAAGCCCCAGCCAATCGCTGAACCTAGACCAGCAGCGGCCAAAATTATGCCAACGCCAACCGCTGTGTAGGCATAAATTGTCGCAATCATTTCTGGTGTCATAACGCTATCTCCTCACGATTTTGGGTACAAAAAAATAAAATAAACAGTCTCAATCATCGGCAAGTCATTAATGTGCATCAGGTTCGGTATGCGCCATGCCTAGGTAGACAATGCTCAACACCATGAAAATAAACGCCTGCAACGTAATGACCAATATGTGGAAAATCAACCATGCCAAGTCGAGGACGATCTGCAATGGAAGAATGAAAAAGAGTCCCAGGCCGATAGCGGCTGATCCGCCTAGAAGCGCAATCAGCAAGAAAACGAGTTCGCCGGCAAACATGTTCCCAAACAAGCGTAAGCCTAGGCTCAACGGCTTGGCTAGTTCTTCAATGGCGGTCATTACGATATTGACCGGAACAAAGAACTTGCCAAAGGGGTGAAACAGAAACATTTTCAAGTAACCGCCGAGGCCTTTTACTTTGATGCTGTAATAGATGATGAGCGCGAACACGGTAAGTGACATGGCCATCGTGGTGTTCAAATCGGTGGTGGGTACCGGCTTGATGTATTGGATACCTGCCAAACTGGCAATCAGGGGAATCAAATCGACTGGGATAAGATCCATGAAATTCATCAACCACACCCACAGGAAGATCGACAATGCCAAGGGTGCGATCAAGGGGTTGTGGCCAGGAAAGGTATCACGAACTTGCGTGCTAACGAAATCGATGATTATTTCGACGAAATTTTGGAAGCCACTAGGAACGCCGGTTTGCAACGTTCGGCCAAGCTTTGCCGATACCGTGATAATTATAATGGCAATAATGCTACTGAAAAGCACCGTATCTAAGTGAAACGCCCAAAAGCCGACGCCCTGGTGAGTAACGGGGTCGCAGCTGCCAACACACCAGTTCGTTAAGTGATGTTGGATATATTCAACGGTGCCGCCACCGCTGCTCGGTTGGTGAGTTGCTTCGCTCAAAATAAAACTCCTATAGACAATGTGCTTCTCGTTGTCTTCATGCCTTGAGCCGATAGACAAATGCCATCTGCGCCAAGGCGAAACCAACAAAAGTGGGAATCGCCGTTAGCTGAAGTACAGAAAGGCCAATCGCTAACATGACGGCTACCAGCACAAAACGCTGGACGGCACCGAAATACAAAATTCCAAGGCTTCGTTTAGGATCATCAATCGCGAGCTTTTCCGCCCGTGTGACTCCACGCCCAAGCAATAGGGCGGACACTACGCTAATAACCGATCCGTAGAGCGCTGACACGGCAGCCAATTGGCCCATGCCGATCCAGAACCCGACGCCTAAGATTGCCGCCACGATGGCCTGTGTCGTGACTATTCGGCGAGTCGCCGACCTGACATCATCCTGCGCTGCCGTCAACTTAGTTCATTCCCGGGTGCGTTAGCAAACGGTGTGCCTTTAACGTCCCACCCACGATTCCCATGAAGCCAAGCAGCAGGAGAAATATGGGCTGTGTATCGAGCAGGTAATCCAACAAGAACCCCAGCAAGAAACCTGTGATCGCCATTGACGCGAGAATTGACCCAACGCCTATCAAAAGCAACCCGGAACTCTTAGGTTTTGCCATCGCGCTTTTTACCCAAAAATCGGGGCTGAATTATAACGGCAGAGTGTACCGTTCGCAACCAATAACAACAAAAAGTTGTCACTTTGCTTAAATTACGGAGCAAATCACTTAATATGAGCCAGGATTCCTTCTAATTCGTCAAGGCTGTTGTAGGGTATCTCAAGCCGCCCTTTTCCAGCCTGTCCCTGAAGAATTTTGACGGGTGCGCCCAGGCGCTCCGACAAGTCGTCTTGCAGCCGACGAACATTCGGATCTAGCCCGAGCGCACGCGGAGCCGTTTCCTCTTTTTGTGTCGCCCAACGCTGCACCATGCGTTCCGTTTCACGAACTGATAAGCCCTTAGCCACGACCAATCGGGCCGCCTCCAATTGCTGCGGCGCTGGCAACGCCAATAATGCGCGCGCATGGCCCATTTCGAGGTCGCCGTGGCTCAACAAGCGCTTAACTTCGTCATGCAGGGCGAGTAATCGCAATAAATTCGTAACAGCCGCGCGCGAACGCCCCACTGTTTCAGCTGCTTGCGCATGGGTCATGTCGAACTCTTCGACTAGACGCTGTAAAGCACTCGCCTCTTCAATTGGGTTGAGGGCTTCGCGCTGAATATTCTCAATCAAGGCCATCGCCAGTGCAGCTTCGTCAGGCACATCGCGAATCATGGCGGGGATGCTATGCAAACCCGCGATCTGTGCCGCACGCCAACGCCGCTCGCCTGCGATCAACTCAAAACGACCCTCGCCTATAGGGCGAACCACAACAGGCTGGACTAAGCCCTGCGCACGAATGGAGGCGGCGAGGTCTTCCAGCGCAGCGGGATGCATGTCCTGACGCGGCTGATACTTTCCACGCTGAATGAGATCGACCGGCAAATCTCGTAGCTCGCCTTCTGGGATGCGGTTGACGGTTTCCACGGCGGCCGAGGAGGGGCCTAACAATGCATCCAAGCCTCGGCCCAGTCCGCGTTTTTTCATGCTCATAGCGATAGTCCGTCCATAGTATCTTGATTCTTGCGCTAAGGGGTGGCGACCGCTTTTGTCTTGTCGTGGCGCTTGAGTAATTCGCGTGCGAGGTCAACATACGCGCGCGAACCGCGCGAACCGCGATCATAATGGATCACCGGCATGCCGTGACTTGGCGCTTCGGCAAGGCGCACATTGCGCGGAATACTCGTCTTATATAGGCTTTCGCCAAAGTGTTTGCTCAATTGTTCTGTCACTTGCACCGCCAAATTATTGCGCGGGTCATACATGGTTCGTAGTAGACCATCAATGGACAATTGCGGATTCAACGATTCGCGAATTTTGTTGATAGTATCCACAAGCGCCGACAATCCTTCTAACGCGTAATATTCGCATTGAACCGGAATTAGGACAGAATGGGACGCAACCAAAGCGTTAATCGTGAGCATGTTAAGCGACGGCGGACAGTCAATGAGTACGTAATCATAGTCTTTCGCTACCGAGACAAGCGCCACTTGTAAACGACGTTCACGATCTGCCAGTTGCAACAGTTGTACTTCTGCAGCGGTAAGATCCGCGTTGCTGGGCAAGAGCGCGTATCCCGATTCAGCGGCGGGCACAATCACGTCGCGAATGTTAGCCGAGTCGACTAAAACATCGTAAGTGGAAAGCTCCACTTCTGCTTTATTAACGCCGCTACCCATGGTGGCGTTACCTTGCGGATCAAGGTCAATTAACAACACTCGACGCTTTATAGAGGCGAGCGAAGCAGCGAGATTGACGCTGGTTGTGGTCTTGCCCACTCCACCCTTTTGATTGGTGATCGCAATAACTTTAAACATGGTGCTGCTACCCCGCCACGCCGACTAACGAGTCGCCGGTTTTCTTGTTTAATTCAAATAGAACGCGCGTGGCGTTCAACCCTGGCACAGTCAATGGCATGATCCGCCCTACATAGCCTTCTGGCAATGCCTCTACTTCTTCATTCACTGTGCGAGACTTCATGAGGATCATACGCGTTTCATCAGCCCACAAATGCGCCGTTAACCCAATTAAATCTGCAGCGGAGGCGACCGCGCGTGTCACTAAGACGTCGAAACGACGTTCCGGTTTATACAATTCTACGCGGCTGAGCACAACCTCCACATTGGGAATTTGCAATTCCAACATGCATTGTTGAAGAAATCGGGTTTTTTTGCCATTGCTGTCGAGCAATGTCCATTGGACGTGCGGCAGTGCAATAGCGAGAGGAATTCCAGGTAAGCCCGCGCCGCTGCCAATATCCAACACAAAACCGTCGCTCACATGCGGTGCTACCGCAAGACTATCGAGCACATGCAGGGTGATCGCTTCGTTTAAAGTGCGCGGCGCCACCAGGTTGAACGCACGATTCCACTTGCGCAGGAGCGTTAGGTATTGCGCCAAACGCTGTAACTGAGCTGAATCTAGTGAAAGACCCAGCTCAGCGGCGCCCGCCGCAAGGCTAAGCGGCGGCGCCACGTTTCTTTAGATGGATAAGTAATAAGGAAATCGCCGTAGGCGTAACGCCGGGAACGCGCGCAGCCTGGCCTAGTGTGGTTGGGCGTAAGCGCTGCAACTTCTGCCGCTCTTCAGTAGATAGCCCGCTCACAACCGCATAGTCTATGTCATCCGGTAAATGCGTGTTTTCATGACGACGGGCACGCTGTATTTCATCCTGTTGACGGGTAATATAACCGGCATACTTCGCCTGAATTTCCACTTGTTCGGCCACGGCAGGATCGGGCGTGCCTGGCCCCATTCCGGGTAACGAAACAAGATTGCCATAACTCACTTCAGGGCGTCGCAGGAGGTCAAGCATGCTGTATTCGCGGCCTAATAACTGACCGAAAACACGCTCGGAGTCTTCGGCAGCAAGATTTTCTGGGCGCACGAATTGGGTACGAATTCTAGCCGACTCTTGTTCGATCGCTTCACGCTTGGTCTCAAAATGCGCCCATCGTTCGTCGTTGACCAATCCGAGTTCTCGGCCTTTCGCGGTTAAGCGTAAATCGGCGTTGTCTTCACGCAGCAACAAACGATGTTCCGCCCGGCTTGTGAACATGCGATACGGCTCTAAGGTACCGCGCGTAATGAGATCGTCAATCAACACACCCACGTAGGCTTCGTCGCGCTTCGGCTCCCAGGCGTCTTGACCCAGTACAAGGCGTCCTGCATTTATTCCCGCCACCAAACCTTGCGCAGCGGCTTCTTCGTAACCAGTCGTGCCATTAATCTGACCAGCGAAAAATAGCGCGCCGATGAATTTTGTTTCAAGGCTGGGTTTGAGATCACGTGGATCAAAATAATCGTACTCAATCGCGTAACCCGGGCGAGTGATATGCGCCTGCTCGAAACCGCGTATGGAGCGCACGAGCGCGAATTGGATATCGAAAGGCAGACTGGTCGATATGCCATTGGGGTAAATTTCGTGAGTCGTGAGACCTTCTGGCTCCACGAAGATCTGGTGCGAATCTTTGTCGGCGAAACGAACCACCTTGTCCTCAACCGAGGGGCAATAACGCGGCCCTACCCCTTCTATCACGCCGGTATACATCGGCGAGCGTGAAAGACCGGAACGAATGATGTCGTGGGTTTGCTCATTCGTTGCAGTAATAAAGCACGAAATCTGGCGCGGATGATCTTCGCGCTTACCTAAATAGGAAAAGACGGGTGTTGGCGTGTCACCGGCTTGTTCTAACATTTTACTGTAGTCAAGAGAACGGCCATCTAGGCGTGGCGGCGTACCGGTTTTGAGGCGCCCTACTCTAAATGGCAACCCACGTAAGCGCCTAGCCAAGGTATTGGCTGGCGGATCGCCCGCACGGCCACCTTCGTAATTCGAAAGCCCAATGTGGATACGCCCCGCTAAGAACGTACCGACTGTTAGAACGACGGCCTTAGCGCGAAACTTAAGACCCATTTGGGTGACGACACCCACCACCTGATCATTCTCTACCAGAAGGTCTTCGACCGCCTGTTGAAAGATGGTCAAATTCGGCTGATTTTCTAACGCCGTTCGCACCACTTGCCGGTAAAGCGCACGATCTGCCTGAGCACGCGTGGCCCGCACTGCTGGGCCGCGACTCGAATTGAGCATACGAAATTGGATACCCGCGAAATCAGCGGCGCGCGCCATCAAGCCGCCCATCGCGTCGATTTCTCGCACCAAGTGGCCTTTGCCAATGCCACCAATCGCGGGATTGCAACTCATTTGGCCCAGCGTTTCCACGTTGTGCGTCAGCAACAAGGTGCGACAACCCATTCGGGCTGGAGCTAGCGCTGCTTCGGTACCGGCGTGGCCGCCACCGATGACAATGACATCGTAAGATTCTGGATGGTACATAGGCTGAACCAATGGGTCGTTTGGACGCTTATTCTAGCCTCCAGAACGACGGCGCGCCAGTCAATAAAATGGCACCGAAAAAGACGAACGGTTTAGCCTACTTTAAGTCTTCACTTCCCAATACAAAACGATGAAAATATTCGGCCTAGGAGCGCTTCGTTGTCAAATCTACCCGTGATTTCATTCAAGGCATTTTGCGCATAACGTAATTCTTCCGCTAACAATTCACCGGCATAACGCGACAATAACAATTCACGCCCACGCGTCACGGCGAGTTTAGTTTTTTCCAATGCGTCTAAGTGCCGTCGGCGAGCCATGAATATCCCGTCAGTCGATCCGCTGTAACCCATGCACGACTTCAAATGCTCGCGCAATAAATCAACGCCCTCCCCCGTTTTCGCGCTTAAGGCGATTTCGGTTCGGCCTGAGATGTTTTCTACGGCGCTGGCAGAGCGGCCGCTTTGATCGAGCTTATTGCGGATAATCGTAATCCCCAGACCCTCGGGTAAATTTCCGAGAATGGCCGTGTCGGCAGGCGTAATTCCCACGTTGTCATCAACGACAAGTAGAACGCGGTCAGCGCTTTCCACCTCTTTCCAGGCGCGGCGAATACCTTCTGCCTCAACGGCGTCCATGGCGTCTCGCAGTCCGGCTGTATCGACAATGTGCAAGGGCATCCCATCAATGTGAATGCGCTCGCGTAAAACGTCGCGGGTCGTACCGGGGATATCCGTGACGATGGCGGTTTCTCGGCCCGCAAGCCGATTTAGGAGGCTGGACTTGCCTGCATTGGGTTGACCAAGAATAACGACATTCATGCCTTCCTGGAGCACACAGCCTTGTTTCGCAGCGCGACTAACCTGCTCTAACATGGCTAAAACGCCATCTATACGCTCTAGTACGCTGGCGTCAGCCAAAAAGTCGATTTCCTCGTCGGGAAAGTCGATGGCGGCTTCTACGAACATGCGAAGGTAAATTACGCGCTCTAACAGCGCTTCAATTTGCCGGGAGAACTCCCCGTTCAGGGAACGAAGCGCTGATTTGGCTGCCGCTTCCGTACTGCAGTTAATTAGATCGGCGATGGCTTCGGCTTGAGCCAGATCAATCTTGTCGTTGAGAAAGGCGCGTTGCGTAAATTCGCCGGGTTGGGCAAGTCTTGCGCCTAAGCTCACGACCCGCTTGAGCAGGAGGTCCATGACGATAGGACCGCCATGACCCTGCAATTCCAGGACGTCTTCGCCCGTAAAGGAGTTAGGTGCCTTAAATAGCAAAGCGATACCCACATCAATAGGATCGCCATCATGGGCCAAGAAAGGGAGGTGTTTAGCGACACGTGCAGATGGAACGACACCTAGAACGGCTTGAGCCACATCAGCAACGCGGGGACCGGACACCCTTATGATGCCCACCCCCCCACGTCCTGGCGGCGTGGCCTGTGCTGCG
>JANOTC010000498.1:0-4688 GCA_031416175.1 Gammaproteobacteria bacterium | reverse complement strand
CGGTTGTTGGTTTACTCAGCCGTATTCACATATCTTTCATGATCATCACGCAGAAGGATTAAACCATTTTCCAGATAGGGAAGACTTGCGAGTGTCTGCCGCCAGATTTACGCGGATTTCGACAGCCAGTAACAATTAATACCCGTAATCCGTGCGAACTGTCGAACCATGGTGCTCTTTTATAAAGCGTTCGGTTACGAATTCCGGGCTTGTTCAACCCCAGGATAAGATCGTTGCTCGCTCTCGCTCGCACGATGTATCTATCCTTCTTCGTTAGGCTTTTTGAACAATAAGATACATGTGTAGTTCTGGGTATTGACCATACTCAAGATGCCTACTAATACAGCGTAAGCCAATAAATAACGTAAGAAACCCATTGATGCCTAATGTTGAGTAATATACCTCTGGCCCCATGAAGTCATCTTTATGATCGCCTTGTTCATCTGTCCCGCCAAAAGAGAATATTAATACTCCGTTTGTGTTAAGGCTGGAAACTAATTTTGTTAATACCTTCTCTTGCTGATTAAGGGGTATATGCCAAATGCTATCCCAGGCGGTGATGAAGTCATATTTTTGAGGCACATCCCAGCTACATATGTCTTGGTGATGAAAAATTATTTCAGGGTGTCTTTTTTTTGCCAACTTTATCATTTCTTCGGAAACATCAACGCCCTCTGGATCAAAGCCATTACTTTGGAGAAGGTCGATAAAGCGCCCAGTGCAGCCACACCCAACATCAAGTGCTTTGCCTCTATTCTTAACAAATGCAATTGCTCGTTCATGCTGTTCAATACCATTTAGTCTATTGAAGTTTTCACTTTCCCAAAGATGGGTAATTTGATTGTAGGCTTCACCAATATCAGATGGTTTCATAATTTTCTAGCCTAACGTTCGCCATAACCGGTGAAAAAAAACGGCGCGATACGCCACTATTTGCGAGTCGGAGTTGAACGCCGGGTAGGCTTCAATAAGTTTCGCCATTTTGTGACGTTTACCAACAACTCAAGGCGATGTAGTCCTTTTGACAATGCCCAGCACTCAGCGGCGTGTAAAAGCACGTTCCCCACGCCACGAGCTTGTGTCTAAGCACTTTGCCGCAAGCTAATTCAGGAGCAGAGTAGGCTCGCAGGTTTCTCACCTAAAATGGCGTAAGGGTACTATGTTGGACACGTTCCAAAATGAATAAATTTGCCCGGCCCCATACTTGAACTACGTCCTTCAATAGTTTTACCGCACGTTGCACATATCTTTCCACTCTTTCGTGAAACTACTTGCACGCTGGCGCTCTCAATTGACTTGAGGGCGGTTGTAACAACAATTCGTTAAATACGTTGCCACGCCTTCGTCGTGGAGACGCGCCAAAACGGGTTTATCGGGGTGGCAATAGGAATGCTTGCCTGCCGAAATGAATCCGACTTTGACACCTGTTTTTTTCAGAAGGTCAGTTGACGTGCTGTGTTTGCTGCCGTGGTGTCCGCACTTGAAGGCGGAAAGCTCGTCGAGATTGGCGTAGAGTGATTTTTCCTGTTCGGAGGTTAAGTCGCCCGCTGTAAAATATCTAAATTCTCCGAATTTGACCAAAAATGCGGCACTATTATCATTTTCATCAAATCCTGAGGCATTATTGACTGTTATACACGTGAACGAGAAGTTGCATGATTCTACCTGCGCTTGCGCTTTACCCGTGAAAAGATCCGCATCGCTGATAAACTCTAAATTGTTTTTCAATACGCCCAATTTTATGTTCTTCTTCGTTGCGCAATTTCGAAATTTTACGCGCTTGTCTTCCACTTCGCGATTTAGGTCGGTGCGAGTGAACGCTTTAACAACGGTGATTTTACCTTTTTCCATTAAAGCGGTTAAGCCCTCAATGTGATCGGCGTCATAATGTGTGTTAACGATGACGTTGAGTTTGGTGACGTCATAGTCTTCCAATGTCACTAAAATAGGATCCACATATTGCGCTTCTCCACAGTCGATTAAAGCGGTGAATAAGGGCGTGGGATTGCCTTCCAAACCAAGGATAAACAGCGTTGATTCGCCTTGGCTCACGTCAATATGAATAATGCGAAGGTATGGGGCAAAATTGACCGTATTCGACGTCCCGAGGCTGGCGGATTTTTCTTTCTTAAGCTGCGGAGCGGTGCTGCTTGGTTTGGTTTCAACAAGTTTTCGTTTCATGCTAATCCCGCCTAGGATAAATAAAGTTTTTTCAATTCGGCGCGCGTGTGCCAAATCGAAAACGAGGGTTACAACGTGGACGGAATAGATTATTTGGCGAATGGCTGACTGAAATTTTTGCTGCAGGATAATCACTATGTCGGCGTATCGTAGACCGGATATGTCCACTTCGCCTAAGAAAGTCGCTCCATTAATTGAGCGACTAACCGATTTTCCACCGATGCTCGTTCTGGATTCCCTGTCCATGCGGCCATCTGGGTAACTTGCATACCTTTGTAACCGCAAGGGTTGATGCCCTTAAATGGCGCCAAGTCCATATCGATGTTTAAGGCGAGGCCGTGGTAGCTGCAACCTCGGGTTACGCGTAAACCTAAGGAAGCGATTTTGGCTTCGCCGACATAAACGCCGGGCGCATCTTTGCGGGCACGGCTCTGTACGCCGAATTGATCGAGCACGGCGATAATCGAGTTTTCCATAATTTCCACTGCGTGTCGCACTCCGAGATTGCGACGGCGAAGATCCACAAGTAGGTAACAGACGAGTTGGCCAGGGCCGTGATAGGTTACCTGGCCGCCACGGTCAGTTGGCACGACCGGAATGTTTCCGGCATCAAGCAAATGTTCAGTTTTGCTGTTACGCCCGAGTGTATAAACTGGGGGGTGTTCGACTAACCATAGTTCGTCCGCTGTGTCGGCGCTGCGCTGGGTGGTGAAATCGCGCATGGCGTCCCAGGTGGGCAGGTAATCGCGCATGCCAAGTTGATGCCATAACAGGGGTTGCAATCAGAGCACCATGACGACGAATTCGTGCGTGCTTAGTTCCTGATAAAGGGCGTCGAGTTGCACCCGGCTTTGCGCTTGGAAGGTGGCCGTGACCGCAATATATTTGCCGCCCTTGCTCAGGCGCGTGGTCACGGCCGCTTCGCCTAAATCCGGTACGTGGCGGCGCACAATACTAACCAGAGTCAGCTCCATGTCTTCGCGGGCATGCGCCATGATTTTGATTGGAAAATCGCAGGGAAACGTCAGGAGTGAGGGCGGATCCGCTTCGGTCATTTCGTGGATTCTTTATCGCGTAGACTTTCCTTGTAGTCGCTGTAAATCTGGCGCATCGTGCGCCAGAGCGGGCCGGCTTGGCCATTACCAATCGTTGTGTTGTCCAGACGAACAACAGGTATAACTTCCCGAGCTGAATTGGTTAGCCAAACTTCGCTGGCTTGAAGCAGGCGCGGCACCTCAATGTTTTCTTCACGGCAAGGAATGCCGTTGAGTTGAGCGAGTTCTAACACTAAGTCGCGGGTAATGCCGGGAAGAAGAAATTGTCCTTTCGGCGGTGTTAACAACACATTATTCTCGACTATGAATATGTTCGCGGCGGCACCCTCAGTCACCCAGTCGTCGCGCACGAAAATAGCTTCAGCACAGCCATGGTCAACGGCTTCTTGCCGCGCCAGTACGTTTGCAAGTAGCGTTATCGCCTTGATATTACAGAGTTTCCATCGTACATCGTCCACGGTGATGGCTGCCACGCCGCGTTCTGCGACCTCGAACGGGACCGGTGTAATCGGACTGGTCATAGCGAAAACCGTGTGTTTCACCACGTTCGGAAAAGCGTGGTCGCGTTGCGGCGCCGCACCGCGCGTTACTTGCAAATACACGGATTGATTGCCGCCGCCGTTTTCAATGAGCAATTGACTAAGAAGCGTCTGCCATTGCGTGATGGTCAATGGATTTGCTAAACGAATGGCGTCCAAGCTGCACTGAAGTCGACGCATATGTTCTTCAAAGCGAAACAAGTGTCCGTGGTAGGCCGGAATCACTTCATACACGCCGTCGCCCAATAGAAAACCGCGATCAAGCACCGAGACAAACGCTTGCTCGCTGGGCAGATAGGCACCATTGAGATAGACGATTGTCATTGTTAGGTATTGGCCATCCTTTCCGCGCGAATTTATTCAAACCACATTTTCAATGTATCGGAAATACGGCCCGCCAAACCAGCCTCTGGAACGTCTTCAAAACTAATCAGAGGAATGCGGGTAAGTGGTTGGCCCTTCAGGCTTAGATTTACGGCACCGTATGCCTTACCTTTTGTGGTGGGTGCAATGATGTCGGGTTCTACGGTCATGTTGGCTTTCAATTCATTGTATGTGCCGCGCGGAATGGTAATAACCAAGTCTTGTGCAAGGCCGAGCGCCATTTGTTCACGTTCGCCTTTCCAAACATGCACGGTGGACAATTTTTCACCGGCCTTAAATAAACGCACGGTTTGGTAAAAACGAAAGCCATAGGTTAGCAACTTTTCCGTTTCCGCTGCACGGGCGGCGTCTGACTTGGTACCCACCACAATTGAAATCAAGCGCATATTGTCACGCACGGCGGAGGCGGCTAGGCAATATCCGGCTGTTTCGGTGTGCCCCGTTTTTATTCCATCCACGCTGCTGTCCTGCCAGAGCAAGGTATTGCGATTGTGTTGTTTAATGCCATTGAATATAAATTCTTTTTCCG
>JANOTC010000497.1:0-4796 GCA_031416175.1 Gammaproteobacteria bacterium | reverse complement strand
CGCAGCTCGCGGAGCTTGCCAAGAATGAGGGTTCAGTTGAATGATGAGTCGAATAGTGCTTTTGTTGATGGTCGCGACTTTGGTCGGCGCGTGTGCAACGGAAAAAAAGAGCGACGCACCCCCGGAGGCGGTGTTGTTATTTAAGAAAGACGGCATCCGCATTGACGTCAAGGCGGCGCCAGATCTTAATACATACAACGATCAGGCGCACACGTTGGTTGTAGTTGTTTTTCAGTTGGAAGATCCCAACAAGTTTAACCAAATTTTGCAGGATAAGGACGGCGTAGGTAAGCTTTTCGATCCGGCCAGTCTAGAAGGCAGTGCGCTGGGTCGCAAACAATTGGTGGTTCAGCCTGGCGATGAAACAAAGGTGTATTTAGACCGCGCTAAGGGCGCGCGGTATCTGGGATTTGTCGCTGGCTATTACAAAAACGACAGTAAAAACAGTGGTCGCTTGCTACCCTTAAAGCTCATCCGTGATACCAGCTTTATTGCGCCAAAAGGTCAGCCTGATCCAGCCGAGTCGCAAGTAAATTTGAGCCTGGGACGCGAAGGGATTACTGATTCTATTACCATCTTGGAAAGAAAATAGCCGATAGGCAATTTTTGGCTGATTCTCAACTTTGTGTAGGGATGTGGAATGGACGGTAACCGCCCAGTATACTGGTACGAAGGGTTGTTCCTTCGGCCGCAACATTTTCAACAACAAGACCTTTATCACCAAAGCCAGGCGCGCTTAACCACGCGTCTTCGCGCACCGTATTTTTGGGGTGTGCACGATCTAACGTTTCAAACGTCGCGCTTGGCCAGTCAAGTATTTGAGATTGGTAGTGGCTCCGTGGTCATGCGGGATGGTACGGTGTTGCGTTTTCCAGAAAACGCGCAGATTGCGTCACGCTCTTTTGAAACGCATTGGGACCCGTCGGGGGAGTCGCTTTCGGTTTACATCGGGTTGCGTCGATTATTGGTTAGCAACACCAATGTCACGGCCGACCCATTACAAGGCAACGATGCCGCCGCCGCAGCCAAACGATTGCGCGAGCCTCGATTTGTTTCGAACGACGCCAGCGAAGTCATTTACGATCTTTACGCCCGCGATAGCAAAGAAGAAATCGCTTTTCTTGCCCATAATCCGCAGTTGTTTTTCGGTCGCGAAATTAGCGCCGCTGTCGATTTCGATTTGTTAAAAATTGCCGAAGTGCGGCGTACCGGCAGTGACGTTCGCTTGGTTGAAGACTACGTTCCGCCTTTGGCTTCAACCACGGGGTCTGCTGCGCTGGTGAAATCGTTGAAAGACTTGCGTGAGCAAGTTTTATCGCGCGCGCGCGAATTGGCCATGTATAAAGGTGAAAAACGCGCAGAAGGCGCGGTGCTGGCGGGTAAAGAATTTGATTTCGTATTGGCGTTGCGTACGCTCAATCGTTTCGTGCCAATGCTCACGCATTATTTGGAAGGCGCCATGCCGCCGCCTTGGGATATTTATGCATGTTTGCGTTCCTTGGTGGGCGAGTTATCGACCTTTTCGCCGCGCTTTGATGTGTTCGGTGTCGAAGCGGAAAACTCGGCAGAAAAAGGTTTGTTAGCCTACGATCATGACGCTATAGGCCCGTGTTTTCGCCAAGCGAGTCGACTCATAACGCAAATGATGGATGAGTTGACTGCAGGGCCAGATTTCGTTGTTCCGCTTGTGTTCGATGGCACTTATTATGCGGGCGATGCGGATGATCGCGTGCTTTCCGGGCCTAACAACTATTATTTGTGTGTGCACACCGCTTTGCCGCTGGAGTACGTCACCGGAACGATTGCGACCACGGCCAAGATTGCCTCGCGCGAACTTTTGCCTTTGTTAATCGCGAAAGTGTTGCCCGGTGTGATGGTGAACTACTTGTCGTCACCGCCAACGGCATTACCCCGTCGGCCAGGGGTTCATTATTTCGAGCTAGCTCGAAAGGGTGATGTTTGGGATGCCATAAAAGATGCGCATAATGTAGCCGTGTATATGGACAGTCCCCCTTCCGATCTGACGATGGAATTAATGATGGTGCGTGGCAATGCGCGTTGAGACCAATCCGCTCGCGGCAGCTTTTAGCAAGCTGTTCGCCTACGGGCTAATGTTGAAGCGAACCTGCGCGAATACGCAGCCTAGCTACGAAGAAGTGCGTGGCAAGGTGCTCGCGTTCATGGAAGAGAGCGCGCGTGTCGTTCCGGAAAAAAATATTGACCCCCGGGATTTCGACGACGCCCGTTACGCGGTGTGTGCTTGGATCGACGAGACCTTGCTCAATGTCTCCTGGGCACACCGGCCAACCTGGCAACGCTCATTGGTGCAATTGGAACTGTACGGGTCGACACGCGCAGGCGAAGAGTTTTTTGATCGGCTTAATCAGCTCTCTGCCGCACAAAATCGCGTGCGTGAAGTGTATTTCACCTGCTTAGCGCTTGGCTTTATGGGTCGATTTTGCCACGACGGCGACCAATTGTTGTTGGATCAACTGGTGAAATCGAATTTGCGCACGCTTACCGGAGACTCAAGTGGGACAGCGGGTTATGCCAACCATCTCGCCTTTCCCGACGCATTCGTGACGGACAATGCCAAGAGTGGCAGTCCCGTGGGCGCGTCGCGACTCTCAGTGAGCCGGATTTGGTTAGTTGCATTGCCGCCTGTTCTCGTGTTGCTGGTATATGTTATTTATACGTTTGTGCTAAGTGGCGTGGCCGGTGGTCTGCTGGCGCGCGTTGTGGGTGGTAGCTAGCGCATGGGCCAAGTTCTAAAAATAATTTTGTTTGTCTTGCTCATCTTGCTCGTGGTGGCCGGTTGGGGCTTGCTGATTTATATCCGCGAGTGGGATTGGAAGTGGGTTGTCGGCGGTACCCTGGGTGCTTTACTTATTGTCGGCTTGGTATGGCTGGCCATACGCGCGTTTCGTCGGCGAAAAACAGAACCGAAGGCGGTGAGCACCAGTGCTAATCCTATCGTGCAAAAGCGCTTGCAGCGGGTTGAGCAAGTATTTCAGGCGGCCGTTGACCGCATCAAGAAATCCAAGTTACGGGAGAAAGGGAATCCGATCTACGTTCTGCCTTGGTATTTGATTATCGGCGAGTCAGGCGTGGGCAAAACGACGGCTCTGCGCAATAGCCGCGTGGCGATTCCGTTGATTGAAGGCGCCCTGGCGCCAAAGAAAGAAGACAACCTCGGCAATTGGTGGTTGTTGGACGAAGCGATTGTCATTGATACGCCGGGCCGTTACCTGGCTGGGCAAGACGAAGCAGACAAGCTCGAATGGGAACGCGTTAAATCGTTGCTTCGTAAACACCGAGGCTTGTTGCCTATAAATGGTGTCGTGGTGGCGCTCTCGGCGGATCGCTTATTACATGACAGTGATGAAACGTTAAAAGCACATGCTGCACTGGTTCGGCAACGTTTAGCGGATATTGTACGTACGCTTGGCGTAAAATTCCCCGTCTACGTCATGATCACAAAGTGCGATTTGATTTCGGGTATGTCACGATTCGTTGACCAATTCCCTGAAGCCATGTTGATGCAGGCCATGGGCGGGCTAAATAAGCAGGCTACGGGTCGAGTAGGTGATCAAGTTGATCAAATATTCCTGCGTGTGCGCGCGGGTCTGGAAGAAATGCGCCTTGCCATGCTGGCGGATGCGAAAGCGCATGAAGTGGCGGCACCGGCGTTTGTTTTCCCCGATGAATTGGCTGCGCTGGGGCGTGCGGCCCGCGTGTGCGTTGATGCCATGTTGGACAATAGCCTCTTTGATGAAGCGCCCTTATTTCGTGGACTCTACTTCACCAGCGGCCATCAGGAAGGACAACCTACATCCAGTTTATTGTCGCTCGAATTCCAAAGTGAAGTGGCGGCTGGGCAACGTGTTGGTGAACGGAGTATTTTCCTGCGCGGATTGCTCGGTCGTGTTTTAAAAAATGACCGCTTATTAGCGGCGCCGACGAAAAAATCGGTGTATGGGCAAAATCTCCGCGACAACTTGGGGTTGGCGGGTTGGGTGCTCGGCTGCATTTTGGTAGCGGTAGTCATCAGCTTTTCGTTTGTGAGCAATTTGTCCGGTCTTAAGGCTGCGTCGCAAGCGCTACCCGCCGATTTGGCGTTGAAACATGATCTTGCTGGCGATAGGGTGTTGTTGGACGGCATGCGTGCGGCAATCGAAAAATTACACAATCATCATGAACAAAGTTGGTTGCCGTCGTTTGGGCTAAGTCATAGCCGTAATGCGGAAGAGCAGCTTAAAACAGTCTTTGTTGGCAAGTTTCGAGAAGCGGTGTTGACGCCTTTCGATAAAGATTTCGATTTGGCTGTGTCAGATCTCGCTTATCTTTCTTCACCGAGCGAGTTGGCGCGAATTGTCGACTTTATGACCAAGCGTATTGAGTGGCATCAAGCCGCGTTGGATGATCGTCTGCATGATGAAGAACATCCGGTCGATGAGCCGGACGTTTCCTTTATATTGGAATTACTCGGCGCGACACACCCGAATGAGGAAAGCACAACCTCTATTGTGGCGAACTATCGCGCCTATTTGTCGTGGGCCACGGATCGTCGTCTAATTGAAATGGACAAGGACAAAGACCGTCAACGTCTAACAGCGTTGATGAGTAACGATAAAATTGGCTTGGATTGGTTGGTGGAGTGGGTTAACAAGCAAAGCCGTATTGATGAAGTCAGTCTCAAATCCTATTGGGGTGTGAGTCCGCATAGCGACAAAGAGGGTTCCTTACGCGTGGCGCGAGCTTTCACACCGGCAGGGTGGAAAGCCGTGAGCGACTTT
>JANOTC010000496.1:0-15260 GCA_031416175.1 Gammaproteobacteria bacterium | reverse complement strand
CCCTCTTCTCGCCCTTGGCCAAGCCCACGTTGTAACGCCAGTTCTATCGCGCCGCGTTGATCTTGAATAAACATCTCGCGTCGCTCCTGGTCGAGTAGCTCTTCGGCGCTTAAGCCTGCTTTGTTGGCGATGTCAAAGGCTTGGCATATCGCGGGTTCGTTTTGTAGTGATGCGGGGATCACCGTCAGATCGTCGGCATGTTTGAGAAAATAAAACCAGCGGTCGATGAGGCTTTCGAGCTGCTCTTCCGTTTTATCGAACTTGGTCAGTTCGGCAAACACCAGCTCTAGGTCATCACTGTAGAGCTGACCATCTTCGGCGCGTAGTCGGAATTTACTGATCACATTGGGTTGGTTTTCGAACATGGTGAAGTCGGTGATGGTGATGGCGATGACATCGGTGAGCAGGTGGTAATCTTCGCCGCGCTGAATCTGCCCCGCAAAGGTTTTACAGGCGTTGTACAACACCCGCTTTTCAAAACCGGCCACGTTGAGCACTTGCATTTCGATGATGTACCACTTGCCCTGTTCGTCCTGAGCGCGCACATCCAGGTAGGTGTCTTTCATACCGAGAATTTTAGGTGCGAGATAGGGATCGAGGATCTGGATATCCACGATGCGATAGGGGGACTCCAACTGCAATATCGCATTCAAAAAACTCAGCAATATCTCGCGACTCTGCTCTGAGCCAAAGATCTTTTTGAAGGCAAAGTCGGTTTTGGGGTTGAGAAAGCGCATGGTGTTGGGCTCTGTCGAGGTGGTATCAAATAATATCTAACAAGGGCTATTGTAACGGACTCTGTCGGTTTATAAACGCTATCAAGAACTAACCCAGGATGGGCGGTGTGGCCATTGCCAGGCGGATGTGGAGGTAAGTCGAGCGCTTATACATCCCCATCCTGATCAATCGTCCGCATTGAGTGATTTCTTCAGGTCTTCGATGCTATTGGCGCGAGGCAGATTACCGGCGCGTGCCTCCATCATGGCCGCCACGGTAGTCGCACTGGGGATCAGCGGGTCAAACGGCAAAGCGTGCTCGCGCGCAACGCGTGTCAGCATAAGCCTGACAGCATCAGACACGGTGAGACCCATTGTGGCCAGCACGGCGGCGGCCTCTTCTTTGATGGCGCCGTCGATGCGGGTCTGCACAAGCTGGTTTGCTGCCATGATCATTCTCCAAATATCCGCTGCATTACATTGTAATTCAGTGATTGGCCTAAAGCAAATAGGGGCGTTTGACGAAAGGGAAATTAAAGGACGCTAAGCTGACTAAGTCGCTGTATTTTTGCGGATTTTTTGGCACGGTTCAAAAACGGTGTGTTTTGGGTACCCGTAGGCGAGCCTATGCCAACCGGAAAACGGCAATTAATTGAAGGCGTTGAGTGATAGGCAGCGGGCTATGACGGTACCTTTGTGGTACCCTGATTTGAACCGTGCCAGAATTTCAAGATCAGTGGCTCGCAGGAAAACACCCCAAACTATAATGTGCGCATTCTGGGTCGCGAGGGTGTGCGCGTTCTCAATTCGGCGGCAAAATGCGCGCACGCCCGTCTTAATACGCACTGTTCGGTTTCGCTCTCTGGGTTGCCTCCGTAATGACAAAATTTCGACGCACTACATCCGGTCTTTTACTGTGGGTGGTCGATGACGGACGGCACTAACAACGATTCACCCTTTGATTTGGAACGTTTGCGTAAGCGCGATAAGCGTGTCTTTCGGCATGTTTATGACGCTTATGTGGGTTTGTTAATTTACACGGCGGTACGTAGCGGCGTGAGTCGGACGGACGCCAAAGATGTCGTCCAAGACGTTTTCGTCAAGTTGTGGGAAAGTGCAACTAACATCGAATCGATGGCGGCACTTAAAACGTGGTTGGTTGTATCCACCCGCAATCGCGCTATCGACGTATTGCGGCAGCACAAAATGGTCAAAACGCGGGGGGACGATCCATCGAAGGGTGGTGTTGAAGGCGATTCCGAGTCGCCAGAAACGAACGCGTCTTTGTGGCACGAAATTCAAGTGTCCTTGGTCGGCGAAATGGTCGAGACCCTCTGCGAAGAAAATCAGGAATACAGCTTTAAACGCTTTTACGTGGAAGGAAAGAGTGCCAAGGAGATTGCACTGGAAAACGGCGAACCGATTAGTACGGTGACAAACCGAATTTCGCGCATGCGCAAGCTCTTTAAACTCAAATTTACGGAACGCTTACAGGCGCTGCGCGATTCGAGCCTCCAAGAATGAAGGGACGATGTACATGAAAACCTCGAATGATAATGACGTCAATGAACAAAGTTTGCTCAGCGACCCGGAGTTTGTCGCCTTAATGGATGCCGAGTACCAAGCCGAAAAGCCGCTCAAAAATGACATTGAACAAAACACAATGTGGAAAGACATTGAGCGACGTATTAGTAAGCCATCACCGATCATGGCGCGTCCCTGGGCGCGATGGTTAACGGCTGTCGCAGCCGCCGTTATTTTGGTACCGATTGCCTGGCTTACTCTATTATCACCGGAAGATTCGCAACGGTTCAAAGGCGAAGCTTCCAGCTCGGTGCCGGTATTGAGTAGCTATCTACTTTCGCCCGATGGACAAACGCGTATTATAGGCAACGGTGTACAACCGGGTGATACCTTAGTGTTTAAAATTGGCGCGACAGAGCCTATGTTAATCGGGATAGCCATTTCTGTTAATCAACACGCGTATTCTTTGCGATTTAAAAGTGAAGAGCTCGCCGCAGGCATGGAACAACTGGTTACGAATGGGGGAAATACCTACGGTTATGCCGTGGAAAAAGCCGATCAATCATTGTCGGTGTGCGCGCTCAATCTAAACGATAAGTCCGAAAACTTGACAGAGCCTGCGGCATTGGCAGCAGCAGTAAAACGGTTGCCAACCTTCGCCTGTGCAACGTTCTATGTGAATGGCGTGCCGCCCACGTGAAATGGCACTGGCCAATTCTATTACTGCTGATTTTTTCCTGTCACGTGCCGTCGTGGGCGGGCGATGTCCTAATCGAAACAGATCGCATTGCGAACGCGTCGCCGGGGCGATATTACGTTATTAGTATCGGCATCAATCAGTATGATGACGAGTTCTGGCCTGATTTGCGCTGGGCAGCCACAGACGCAACAAGCATGTTGGCGATTCTTGGCAAAGAAACGCAATACGAAAAAATACCGATCGCGCTCGTCAACCAAGCGGCAACATTGGCCAACGTTCGCGCCGTGATGGATGATGTCGCGCGCAAGGTTACAGCGCGCGACATCGTTGTATTGTATCTGTCCGGTCATGGCACCTTAACGTTAGACCCGAACGGCGATTTGATGCGCGTTGCTGTTATGCGCGACACGAAAAAAAGTAACGTGACCGGGACCGGATTATTGCATCGCGAATTGCGGGTGTGGCTCGATCACCTCCGCGCAAATAAAAAAATGATGATCATGGCCACGTGCAACTCCGGCTTGGGCAAATCGAAACTGACCGAGGATGTCGCGCAATATGTACGTTCCCATAAGGGCGCCCTCGTGCCTTTGGCGGATGTGTCTGAAGGCGCGTTAATCTTATCGGCCTCTGCCCGCGACGAAGCGGCGCGCGAAGATGATCAGCTTGGCGGCGATGTTTACACGCATTTCTTGTTGTCAGCGGCCCTCGTGAGTGATCGTAATCGCGACGGCATGATCACGGCGATGGAAGCGCATGATCAGGCCAAAGAACAAACGTGGGTATATACACGCGGCAAGCAACGGCCATCCGCTGAGGCTAAATTTATTGGCGACGCAGATATCCCCTTAGTGGGGCGAAAAAAAGGGCGCGGTTCGCCCGTGCTTGACGCCTACAATGAACAATGGAGTGGCTTCCGCTTGGCGGTGAACGGGCGCGATAAAGGCACGATTCCCACGGCCATGGCGCTGAATGATGAGTCCAATGTGGTAGCGCTTTACACGCCTACAAACGATCAGCCACTGGCGAGCTATCGCGTTGTCGCTAATCGCGGTGAGGCCATCAGTTTAGACGACGTGCTTTATCGTCGACCCTTCGTCGCCGAATTGCGTTTGCAAAGTTATGCGTGGTCTGACCCCGCGTGGGAAAAGCTAACGGGAAGTGCGTATTCAAATCAACTTGAGCTGGATGTAGGTCTGTCGTCTTCCCCCTGGCTGATTGGGCTAACGCTCAGGCGACAACGAAGCGAGTCCGCACGCGTACGACCAAATTTGGATGCGAATACGGCGTTCTCGTCGCACCCACTTTTTCTAGAATATGGCCACCGTATTAGCCATTGGAACCTTGCAGTGCGGGCAGAGGCGGCCTACGAGACGGTAAACCTAAACGTCCAAGACGCAGTCAGCGGCGAAAGCCTAGCCTTCGAAGATTCGAAATGGGCCTATGGGATCGCAGTGGTGGTGGGGTACGAAATTTTACCCGACCTCCGTATCACAGGTTCATACGGTTTGCGTGATGTAAACTGGCAGTTAGGTGAGCTTGGCGCGCTGGATGGGCGCCGCAGTGCGATAGGGTTGGGTATTCAATATCGGTTCGATCCGACCATTAGACCTGTTTGGGGGCGTGCGAATGAACATTAATGCCCCACTGTTAGATAATCGACACAGCTTTCGTGCGCGCGTGCCTTTAAATGCGATCAATTCGTTAGTGCTTATTGTGTTCTCGATTGCGTTAACGCTCATCGGTTGCAGCGGGGGTGGCTCGTCCACCAGTAGTTCACCAATTTTCCCCATTGATACGCATAATCCGATTAGCAAAGTAGCTCAATCCGGCAGTGTACTAACAGCAGAAAATCGCATACCGATTTACAGCCGCGTGAGTCAGCGCGTGGGTTTGCTGGATCCCCTGAGCGCCACGGAAGTATGGAGTCGCTCGGCTCCGGATTTCGAATTCGGTATCGCATTACACGATTTATCGGGCGTCGCGCTATTTGGTCATCAGCGCATTGAAATTGTTGCACCCAATGTCACGAAGGCGTTTTCGCTAAGTGGCACGTACTATCACGTTGTTGCGGCAGCACGGCATGCTAGCTTTGCGGCGGCCTTGCAAGCCAATGCGCAAATTGAACTGGTCCACGCTTTAGGCGGCGGCGACTGGCAGCACGCCGTATTCGATTTGCCATGGCGCGGCGAAGCGGCTGCTCCCGAAAGCGAGGTCCTGCTTTTTCTAAATGACTATGGAACCCAGTTAACCGCCTTTTCGATGGTGAGTGGTCGCTACGCGGTTTTTAACTCCCCCCGCGCCGACGGTACCTTTTCCACCACAAGTGTCGCGTGCGCAGGCCCAGGAAAGCCGCCTGACGCGAGTTATCTGTTTACTGCCGCAACGTGGATTGAGTCAGCTAATGTCATCGCGGCTGTGGACAGGGCGGGCGTAGTGCATTTGATTGCGGTGAACGAAGCCTGCGTGGAATTCGCGACACGTACTAGTCTTTCCTTGCTTCCAGCGACGGCGTCCCGTATCACCTCCTTGCAGGCAAGCGCAGGCGGTTCCATCCTTGCCCTGGTCGAGGGCGGAGACGTGTTACGGTTGGCGCCGAGCACGACCGCCATTGCCAGCGTTGAGCGCATTCTTGACCGTGTGTGCGCGTCCCCTATCGCAGCACTGGCCTTGCCCGCAAATAGACTGCTCGTGGTGTGCGCACGCGTTCGCAGCAGTCCAAGTTCGGTCAGTTCATTTTTAGACGTGCAAAGTGTCGAGCTGAATTACCAAACTTTTGATCTCACAACCAAGGCCTTGCTAGCCAGTTTTGTCTTGTTGCAAGAAGAAACTGCGGGTAGCGGACTCAATCCTGAGCAATTCACCCTCTACCGAGCAACCGAGAGCAGTTTGGGAAATTTAGAGTCGTACAGCTTGCTTACAGGCGAGAAAAAGACCACGACGGGGATTTTCGTACGCGGCTTGTTGGATCGTCTCTGACTGGATAAGGCCACGGACGTCGGCAGTGAGTCACATACAATGCGGTGGCTGAGTGGTTAATTTGACGCAACGGAGTTCTGAACGTTGACCTGGCATGGCCACCCATGTATCATTTGCCCCCTCGTTACCGAGTGACGAGATTCGGGGTATAGCGCAGTCTGGTAGCGCGTCTGCTTTGGGAGCAGGATGTCGGGAGTTCGAATCTCTCTACCCCGACCAATTTTGGATTGTCGTGATGTTGGGGCCTTTCCCGCATTGCAGTTATAGATACTGCGCCCGTAGCTCATCCGGATAGAGCATCGGCCTTCTAAGCCGAGGGTAGCAGGTTCGAGTCCTGCCGGGCGCGCCAGTTTTGGTTTGCTGCCCGCAAAGATTTCGATGGTGGCTGTAGCTCAATAGGTAGAGCACAGGATTGTGATTCCTGTGGTCGCGGGTTCGATTCCCGTCAGCCACCCCATATAATTATAAGTTTTCAGATCCCCTTTCCCCGCTAAAGCGTCAAAAAGTTGCCTGCGTCACACAATTGGTCCGCTCTTTTCCTTACGTAATGCCTGTCAGCAGACGATACAACTCATAAGCGAATCAAATATGCGTGTTCGCGCCCAGGTAGTGAGGTCGCGTGATGGGTAACGTAGCGTTTAAAGTGGTAGTAGAAAGTGTACGGCAAGACGGTCGGCCATTCCGGCCTAGTGACTGGATCGAGCGCTTGTCCTGCACAATGGGGACGTTTGGTCGAGACCATCGCTTGCACTACGCCAAGAGCGTGCAGCCGGCGTTTGTGAACGGGGATAAGTGCCTAGTTGTGGACGAGGCGCTGAAAAGTGAAAACCCCGGTGCTTATGCATTTATAATGGGGTTTGCCGATTCGAACTTACTGCGCCGCCACGTGGAACCATCAAGCGGCGGTTAGAAAACGGGTGTTTGCCACTTCGTGTTCCTAACCGCCGATGAAATTAGCCGCCGACGTGTCGTTCTTTAATTTCATCCAGAGTTTTGCAATCAATACAGAGCGTTGCGGTAGGACGCGCTTCTAGGCGACGAATGCCGATTTCAACACCGCATTCCTCGCAGAAGCCGTACTCGCCGCCATCCATCGCAGCAAAACCCTCGTCGATTTTCTTAATGAGTTTCCGTTCACGGTCGCGTGCGCGCAATTCCATGGTGAATTCGGATTCTTGCGTTGCGCGATCATTCGGGTCTGGGAAATTGGCCGCTTCGTCCTGCATGTGATGCATGGTGCGATCAACTTCTTCCATCAGCTCTTTTTTCCATGCCGCTAGGATTTTGCGGAAGTGCGCAATTTGCCCAGAGCTCATGTACTCTTCGCCGTCTTTTGGCTGATATGGCTCAAATCCCATAAATGTCTGGGAAGAAGCTGCCACAGGTTCTGCCGTGGACTGGGCCTTAGCCCCTTTCTTTTTGACCACCATTCCGTCGCGTCTCCAAAAGTAACCGGGTAAGTTGGACGGGCCTTTTTACCAGAAAGGTCGCGGGGGATCAATATCCGTGATTCGCGGAGCGCGTTTTTTGGCGATGAATGGCCGGATTTAAGAACCGCAAGCGCTTTTCACTCGACGCGCACCTGATTACTATACACCCTAAGATTTGGCCATACTGGCATATTTTGTGACTCAGACAGGGTTTTTTATGAAAAATGAATTGAAAGCGTTAATTTTCGATGTCGACGGGACCTTGGCAGATACCGAACGCGATGGACATCGGGTGGCGTTCAACCGCACATTTGCGGCGGCTTCCTTAGACTGGGTGTGGGACGAAGCACTTTATGGCGAATTATTGCGCGTGACAGGCGGCAAGGAACGGATGCGTTTTTATCTGGACCAGTACCGTCCGGATTTTGTGCGACCTGCGGATTTGGATGCCTTTCTGAAAACACTGCATTTGGCTAAGAACCGCGAATACGCCACGATGTTGAGTACAGGTGTTATCGCCTTGCGACCGGGCGTGCGCAGATTGTTAGCTCAAGCACGTGCAGAGGGGTTAAGACTGGCTGTTTCGACTACGACTAGCCCAGAGAATGTCGAAGCATTGTTAGTGAATGCGTTAGCGCCAGATGCGATGAGTTGGTTTGAAGTGGTAGCCGCAGGTGATGTCGTGCCAGCTAAGAAGCCCGCGCCAGACATTTATCTATACGCGTTGGCGGAGCTCGGCTTGCCTGCGTCGGCGTGCGTTGCCTTCGAAGATTCCAGCAATGGATTTCGCTCTGCCCGGGATTCTGACTTGCTAACCATTGTGACCACCAACGGCTATACCGAACAGGAGACGTTCGAGGGTGCCGCCTTGGTTGTCGACCAATTCGGCGAGGCGAATTCGCCTATGAAAGTAAAGGCAGGCAACGCATTGGGGCGGCACCTGGTGGATTTAGATTTGGTGCGGCAAATTCACGCCCTTGACCTAAATTGATACAATTGTAAAGTTGTATTGTGAATAGTCGATAACAAGGTGAGGGTATAAACAATTATTTTTATTGAGTAAATGTATGATTAGGCTGCCCGTAGGGCGCGTGGAAATTACCGTTGGCAAGCCTATTGAGTGGGATATCTTCAATGAGCAGGGTAAGCTAATGCTCAGGCGTGGCATGGAAATAGTTAGTGAGGCTCAGCTTGATCGCTTAACGTCCTATGGCATGTTCCGTGATCCGAGCGGGAAAGTTGAAGGTGGCGGGGTGGCTAAGGAGGAGCCGGTCATACTGGATTTACTGAGTCCGTTTGACCGCATTCAAGGTGTAATACAAAAGCTCAACGCTCTGCTCGAAAAGATATTGACGGAGGCGATAACGCCGTCCGATGAAATGGAGCGAAGATTTCTAACATTAGTCGATGAACTAGCCGAACTTTGCGATTACGATATTGATGCGACCATCGGCGCGGTGCACTTGGAAAAGGCGCATGCCTATAACGTGGTGCACCCGTTAAGCACTGCCATCTTGTGCTTTATGGTGGTGCGAGCGACCGAGTTGCCGGACTCCGCCCGCCGAAGTTTGATGGGTGCTGCGCTTACCCAAAACCTGGGTATGCATGCGTTGCAAAAAGTGTTGATTGAACAACGCGCGGCGCTTACGCCGGAACAGCACAAAGAAGTGCGCAATCACCCGTTGCTAAGTGCGGTGTTGCTAAAGCGGATTGGCGTCAAAGATAGGCTATGGATTGATATTGTTTTACAGCACCACGAGCGTGCGGATGGCGAAGGCTATTCGCGCAATCTAGCGTTGGAGAGCATTTGTAATGAAGCGCGAATTTTGGCCATAGCAGATCGTTATCACGCGTTAGTGTCGCCGCGTTCTTATCGAACTGGACTTTCGCCGACCGATGCATTGCGTAAGCTTTTCATGGATCGTGGCAAAGAAGTGGATCAGAATATTTCTTTGATGCTAATTAAAGAAATCGGCATCATGCCGCCAGGCGCCTTTGTTAAATTGAAAAATGGTGAAACGGCTGTTGTGACTCGGCGCGGAATTGATCCAATGAAGCCGAAGGTAAAAGGGCTAGTCAACGCTAAAGGGCAGCCATTTACCCACCCGGTGGGGCGGGATACGAATGCTCCTGGACACGAAATTGTGGGCATGTGTCCGCCAGTGGATACCCAGTTTAGTTTGCTGGCGTTATGGGACTATGTGCATTAGTAACGTTTAATCTCGCTACGAAAAATTTCAAGGAGGAAGTCGCGCATGGCCGGTGAAATCGAGGCAATGCTCCAACAGGGAGCGAAAGCCTACGAGACAAAAGACATAAATACGGCCATTGAGTGTTTCGAACACGCGTTATTGTTAGCGCCTGGGTCTTGGATCGCGCTGTTCAATCTGGCTATCGCCTACCTAAAGAAAAATCGCTATCGCCATGCGCTCGTGTTGTATGAGCGAACCTGTGCGATGGAACAACCGGGTCGCGTCAGCCGCCAAACATTATTCGCCAAAGCCTACAGCGCATTTCTAATGGACTTGCAATATCAGCCAGACTGGACACGCGAGGCGATATTCGACGCACACTGCCATTACGCAAAGATATTTGCCGACAGACAAGCACTTCCATTAGTCAAAACGCCCCATGCAAAGATTCGCATTGGCTATGTGTCTGCCGACTTTTATTCTCACCCGGTGGGTATTTTTACCTATCGTTTGTTTGAACGGCATGATCGAACTCGCTTCGAGTTGTTTTGTTATTCGAACGGTTCGATAAAAGACAAACTCACGCAAAACCTACAAAGCCGCGTCGATCATTGGCTTGACATTAGTGCCATGGACGACGCGGCTGTTGCCGCCGCGATCGCGCAAGACGGCCTCGATCTTTTGGTCGATTTGGCTGGGCATACCGGTGGCAATCGTTTAGGCGTGTTCTTTTTTAAACCCGCCCCCGTACAAATGTCGTTTCTCGGCTATTTCGATACAACGGGCGTGACCGGCATGGATTATTTGCTCACCAATGACGTGGCGTATCGGGCGGGTGACGAACGCTACTTCACTGAGCGGGTACTAACACTACCACATACTCATTTTTGCTATGCGTTGCCCGATTTTGCGGCTGAAACGGCGCTGATCCCTTCGGTGGCGAGCGGCATGGTGACGTTCGGTAGCTTCAATAATGCAAAAAAGATGAATGAAGAGGTGGTGGGTTTATGGTCAAGAATATTGCGACATTCGCCGAAATATCGCTTGTTGTTGAAGTGGGGCGCCTATACCAGCGATGTTGCACTGCGGCAGGGAATCGTCGATATGTTTCGCCGTTGTGGCGTGGATGCTGCGCAATTGGTGTTTGAAGGGTATGACACCTACGATGTGGTGTTTTCGCGCTACAACAGTGTGGATATCGCGCTTGATCCTTTTCCTTTCACCGGCGCGTTAACCACCTGCGACGCATTAGCGATGGGCGTACCGGTGGTCACCTTGGAGGGCGAGCGATTAGTGTCGCGGCAAAGCCAAGGCATTTTAGGGGCGATGGGTTTGTCGATGTTGATAGCAAAAAATCACGATGATTATGCTCGATTGGCTATCGAACTGGCGGAGTCGGTCACGTTGCGTTCTAACTTGCGGCGAACACTGCGAACTTCACTGGCGGCCTCACGCGTGTGTGATGGCGAGGCGTTTGTACGTGGCGTTGAAACCTTATTCGCGCGCTGCGTAGTGTCTTAAGTCGTTTGCTGCTCTTTTTGTTGCAGCGCCCACATATTGGCGTAAATGGTGCCTGTTTCTAACAAAGCATCATGGGTGCCACTTTCGACAATGCATCCTTCTTCCATCACTAAGATTAAATCAGAATCGACAATTGTCGAAAGGCGATGCGCGATCACGAGCGTGGTGTGATTAGCGGCGATTTCCCGCAACGCGCCGAGGATCGCCTGTTCTGATTTTGAATCGAGGGCCGAGGTGGCCTCGTCAAAGATCAGTATGGGTGGATTTTTTAGAATGGTGCGGGCAATCGCAACGCGTTGTTTTTCACCTCCGGAGAGCTTGAGTCCGCGCTCGCCGACCGTCGCATTGTATTGGTCCGGCAGCGACATGATGAAATCGTGAATATGGGCGAGCTTGGCAGCGTGTTCGACTTCTTCGCGCGGCGCATCGGGGCGTGCATAGGCGATGTTGTAATAGATCGTGTCGTTAAATAACACGGTGTCCTGGGGAACGATGCCGATGGCGGCGCGCAAGGTTTTTTGCTGAACGTCGCGGATATCTTGGCCGTCAATTAAAATGCGACCGTTCGATACATCGTAAAAGCGAAAAAGTAAGCGTGAGAGCGTCGATTTTCCTGTTCCGCTCGGTCCGACCACGGCTACTTTACGGCCCGGCTCCACGGTGAAATTAAGTTTGTGCAAAATGGATCGGTTGGGTGTGTAACTAAAATCAACGTTCTCAAATTCAATGCGGGCACCGCTAACGCGTAATTCAGGTGCGCCGGGTTTGTCTCGAATCTCGGCATTTTGATGTAATAGCCCGAACATTTTCTCCATGTCGGCCAAGGAGTTCTTGATTTCACGGTAAACGAAACCCAGGAAGCCCAAGGGCATGTAGAGTTGTAACAAAAAAGCGTTTACCAGCACCAGATCGCCCAGGGTCATGGTGCCTTCGACAACACGTTGGGAGGCCAGAATCATGAGAAGGGTCATGCCGATGGCAATGATGGCGCCCTGACCAAAATTCAGAACCGAGAGCGTCGTTTGGTTTTTTAGCGCGGCGGATTCATAGTTCGCCATGTTTTCATCGTAACGCCTGGCTTCAAATTCTTCGTTGCCGAAATATTTGACGGTTTCATAATTTAGCAAGCTGTCAATGGCGCGGGTATTGGCCTTGGAGTCTAGGTCGTTCATCGTGCGTCGAAATTTCATGCGCCATTCGGTAATGCCTAACGTGAATAATACGTATAAACCGATGGTGCTGACGGTAATGACGGAAAACAAGATGTCATATTTGACGAATAAAATGATGCCCACCATGGCAATTTCGGCCATGGTGGGCACAATATTGAAAAGCATGAAGTTAAGCAGAAAAGAGACGCCGCGACTGCCGCGATCAACGTCGCGAGAAACGCCGCCGGTCTGTCGCTCCAAATGAAAACGCATCGAAAGCTTATGTAAATGTTGGAATACCTGGATGGCGATTTGCCGAATCGCGCGTTGTGTCACTTTGGAAAATACGATGTCGCGCAATTCGGAAAATAACACGGATGTCATTCTCAGTCCGCCATACGCGAGTAGGAGGGCCAAGGGCAAAATGATCACGGTGTGTTGTTTGGTGTCGAGCGTGTCAACGATATCTTTGAGAACTAGGGGAACCCACACGGTAGCCACCTTGGCGACCATCAAGCAGGCCATAGCAACGAGTACGCGGGTCTTGTGCTCCCACAAATATGGCCATAGAGAGCGGATGGCTTTCCAGTCGCCCGGTGCGGCTTGGTTTGGGCTAGAAAGCGAGTGTCCGTGCATGAGCATCCATAGGGTTGGCGTTGTAATAAACTAATTTGGTCCAATATTGCGTATTATACGCAGCATTGAAACCGCCGTAGGGCGGTGTATCGCTAGGGTGAGTCGTTTACTGAGGTCAAGATCTATGCCGATTTATGAATATGTTTGCGAAGATTGTGGGAAAGAACTCGAAGTAATGCAGAAGATGAGCGAGTCGCCATTGGTTGAGTGCCCGAGCTGCAGCAAGAAAACACTGCGGAAAAAGATTTCGGCGCCGGGGTTCCGTCTTAAGGGCGCGGGTTGGTATGAAACGGACTTCAAAGCGGGAAGCAAAAAGAACATCGCGGGCGAGGGAAGCGGTGGCAGTTCTAGCAGTGGTGGAAGTTCGAGCGGCACGAGTGAGTCGAAGCCGAGTACTGAAAAGCCGACAAGTGCGCCTTCTTCGTCAGAGAAATCGTAAGAATAAATGCGAGACTGCCCTCGCCACCCCAGTGGGCGGCGTGGCGTGAATCCGGTATCATTTGTGCCTGAAGTATGGGCGCATTGCGCGTGACAACCGCAGCCCTCAGTCCGTTGCCACTGGAAGGAACAGCGAATTCATGTCAAAACGTGTCAGAAAAGTAGTATTTCCCGTTGCCGGAATGGGCACGCGGTTTTTGCCTGCCACCAAGGCTAATCCCAAGGAAATGATGTCAGTGGTGGATAAGCCGCTGATTCAATATGCGGCTGAGGAAGCGATTGCGGCCGGTTGTGACCAATTAATTTTCGTCACCAGCAGCAGTAAGCGAGCCATTGAAGATCATTTTGACAAGAATTTCGAACTTGAGACCAGCCTGTCGCAGCGCGGCAAACATCGCTTGCTTGAAATCGTCCAAGGCGTGCTGCCAAAGGGCGTGTCCTGCGTATATGTGCGGCAGCCTGAAGCGTTGGGCCTAGGTCATGCGGTTTTGTGCGCTCGTGATGTGGTCGGTGATGAGCCGTTTGCGGTGGTGTTGGCGGACGATTTAATTGACGGCGTTGGCGGTAGTTGCCTGCAACAGATGGTGAACGTTTACAACGAGCGCGGTTGCAGTATTTTGGGTGTTGAGACTGTCGCACCGACGGAAACGGACAAATACGGAATTGTGGTGAGTTCGCCAATTTCCGAACGCCTTGGTCGCGTTGATCGCATTGTTGAAAAACCTAAACCGGCTGAAGCGCTGTCGAATCAAGCGGTGGTAGGTCGTTACATTTTGACGCCTCGCATTTTCCAATTGTTAGAGCGCACCCAACTCGGCGCGGGTGGAGAAATTCAGTTAACGGACGCGATCGCCAAGCTCCTTGAGTATGAATACGTGTTGGCGTACCAATTCAATGGGCAGCGTTACGATTGCGGTGATAAGCTCGGATATTTGATCGCGACGGTTGAGTACGGGTTGAAGCACACTGGCTTGGGCGAAGAGTTTCGAAATTATTTGCAGGGCTTCTGCAAGAAATTGGGCATGCACACGCCATGATCGCACCAACGCTGGAGGCGTTTGTTGGCAATACGCCGTTGGTGCGCTTACAGCGGTTAATGGGTGAAACTACCAATCAGATACTGATCAAGTTGGAAGGTAATAATCCGGCCGGGTCGGTAAAAGATCGGCCCGCGCTAAGCATGATTCATCATGCAGAAGCACGTGGCGAAATTAAGCCTGGCGATACCTTGATTGAGGCCACCAGCGGGAACACCGGCATAGCCTTGGCGATGGCGGCCGCGACGAAGGGTTATCGCATGGTGCTCATTATGCCGGAGCATATGAGCATAGAACGGCGCGGTGCGATGAAGGCTTTTGGTGCGGAAATTGTGTTAGTGACGCGCGAACAAAGCATGGAAGGCGCGCGCGATTTGGCCAAAAAAATGGAGGCCGAGGGCAAAGGGAAAGTGTTAGACCAATTTTCCAATCCCGACAATCCGCGCGCCCATTACGAAGGCACCGGCCCCGAGATTTGGCGCGACACGCAAGGGACCATCACCCATTTTGTCAGTGCGATGGGAACCACCGGCACCATTATGGGCAACTCACGGTTTTTCAAAGAGAAGAACGCGGCGATTCAGATCATTGGCGTACAGCCAAAGGAAGGGGCTAATATTCCGGGTATTCGGCGCTGGCCGAAAGAGTATTTGCCAACCATTTATGACCCGTCCATGGTCGACATAATTATGGATGTGAGTCAGGAAGCAGCGGAAAACATGACGCGGGAATTGGCCGCGAAAGAAGGCATTTTCGCGGGGATTTCATCGGGTGGTGCGGTTGCCGCTGCCCTTGAGTTGTCGCGCGAAGTGAGTCATGCCGTAATTGTCGCCATTGCCTGTGATCGGGGTGATCGATACTTATCTACTGGGGTGTTTCCACCCTAATGCTTAGCTAAATCCGCGTGAATATATTCGTTTTTGATATCGAAACCAT
>JANOTC010000495.1:0-9200 GCA_031416175.1 Gammaproteobacteria bacterium | reverse complement strand
GGGGAACGCTTTCATGGGGAGTATTGGGAATGGCCATGACGGCCGCGTCCCACTCCAATTGAATTTCCGCCAATTTATGTTCGGCGTTTTTGAGTTCGTCGCCGAGTCCAGCGACTTCTGCCAACAGCGCTGCGGCATCTTCGCCGCGCGCCTTCGCTTGCCCGATGACTTTTGAGCGCGAGTTGCGCAAGGACTGCAATTCTTGTGTGCGTGTTTGCACGCTTTTGCGTTCAACTTCCATCGCCGTCAGGCGATTAACATCTAACACATATCCACGACGGCTCAATCGAGTCGCAACGTCCGCCAGTTCGGCGCGAAGCAAACGAGGATCTAACATGCAACACTCCCAGCACTATTCATAATTTATGCAGAAACTTGCCGAACAGCGGCAATTCCTAGTCCCGTGGCCGCCAAACACAGCACCACACTCAATACAATATTCATTCCCGCCTTAAGCAGGTCGCCTCGGGAGTGCCGTAAGGAAATTCTTTGCCTAACCAATTTTGGATACCCTGCCCCGCTAAAAAACGAAGTACAGCACCCATCGCACCGCCTGCGGCAACAAGCAATAGCTCGTTCAAGCGTTCATCCCAGTAGGCAAAATTCGGCGTATCATTTTTTATCCCTCGCCTGCCGATCCAAACCGCGTAAATAGGCTAATCGCTCGACGAACTTCGCTTCCAAACCACGCGCCACAGGTCGATAGTAATTCACTTCGACCATCCCTTCTGGAAAATAGTTTTCGCCCGCCGCGTAGCCTTCGGGTTCGTCATGGGCGTACCGATAGGCCTTTCCATAGCCCAATTCTTTCATCAATTTGGTGGGCGCGTTGCGTAAGTGTACGGGCACGTCCAAGGTGCGACCCTCGCGCACGTCCGCCATCACTTCATTATACGCGACGTATACGGCATTGCTTTTCGGTACCACTGCCATGTAGGAAATTGCCTGCGCCAACGCCAATTCGCCCTCGGGACTGCCCAAACGCTCGACCACGTCCCAGGCATTAATTGCCAGCTGCAAGGCGCGCGGATCGGCATTGCCCACGTCTTCCGTCGCCATTCGCACGGCGCGCCGCGCGATATAGAGTGGATCGCAGCCGCCGTCTAACATGCGCGCGAGCCAGTACAAGGCAGCGTCGGGTGCTGAACCGCGCACTGATTTATGCAGCGCGGAGATTTGATCGTAAAACAACTCGCCCTGTTTGTCGAAACGGCGCACTCCGCCGCGCACAATTTCATTGAGCAAGGCTTCGTCGACATGGGCAACAGTGCCGTCACGCGCAGCTAAATCGGCAATAATTTCGAGCAGATTTAGGGCACGACGTCCGTCGCCATCGGCGGCTTCCGCCAGTCGATCCCGCAACGGTGCTGGAAAATCCCAAGTCAACGTACCCAGGCCGCGCGTACGGTCCGTCAAGGCAGAATCAATCAATTGTCGAATATCGGTGCTGCTCAACGCCTTGAGCACATACACGCGTGCCCGTGAAAGCAACGCACTGTTTAGCTCAAAGGAAGGATTTTCTGTGGTTGCACCTACAAACAACAAGGTACCGTCTTCCACGTAGGGCAAAAACGCATCTTGCTGCGCTTTGTTGAAGCGATGGACTTCATCGACAAACAACAGCGTGCCACGCCCCGATTGCGCGCGATGTAAACGCGCACGCTCAACAGCCTCACGAATTTCTTTTACGCCAGCTAAAACCGCTGAAATGGTTAGGAACTGGGCACTGGCGGTATGCGCGAGTAAGCGGGCTAAGGTGGTTTTTCCGGTGCCGGGCGGCCCCCAAAATATCATCGAATGCAGGGCGCCGCTTTCAATCGCACGGCGCAAAGGTTTGCCCGGTGCAAGCAAATGCGCCTGGCCCACGAATTGATCCAGCGCGTGAGGTCGCATGCGATCCGCTAACGGTGCCATGACGCCTTCGCTGTTAGAAAACAATCCACCCTGCTGCATGATCCTGGCTCAGTGTGTTATTTGGTTTCGTCCAGTACGTCTGCTTTTTTCGGCGGCGTAAACTTAAATAAGTTCGCGTCGACCGGAACATTCCGCTTCACCTGCGAAAACGTGAGGGCGGTGGATTGGCCCAAATTGTCGACCAATTCCATATGGGTCAACACGCCGGCTGTCACGCCAAGTCGGATCACGCCGAATGACGCTTCCTGATCTTTCGGCACTAACTCTAACCATGTGGCGCCCAAGCGCTCCCCGGCGTCTTTGAGCACGAAGGTCTTGTCCAAGGGTTGATCGTCGCTTAACAGAACGGCGGGGGTATTGCCCAATGCCAGACCCATTTTTCGCACAGTCACCTGTTCAAGGTCGGCATCGTAAATCCAGATTTTTGTGCCATCGCCGACGATTTGTTGCACATAGGGCGTGCGATAGTCCCAACGGAATCGGCCAGGCCTTTGTATGCTCAATGTACCGCGTGATACTTCAGTGGCTTTGAATTTTGAGTTCTGCACACGTTGTTCAAATTCAGCGGTGAGCGTTTTTAAGCCGGAGAAAAAACTCTTAACGGAGTCGGTTGCAGAAGCCGCCGCAACGGACTGCGGTACGGCCATGGCGAACAGCAGCACGACGACGGCGCAGACGCGAACGATAGAAGCATGAAACATAGGTAAATGTGCCGTCATGTTGTACCTTGGACAGGCACCGACGGTGCCCGGTAGATCGTTCTCTAACCTAAGAACACTCGCGGGCAAGAGAAGCTGTGGACTTTAAAACCCCGCTACGCAGCCTTTACGGCTACGCAACGGGTAAGAAAATGGCTCCTCGGCGTGGACTCGAACCACGGACCCAATGATTAACAGTCATTTGCTCTACCGACTGAGCTACCGAGGAATATACTGGAAGCGGTGCGTATGGTACGGTCGGGCACCGACGAGGTCAATAGGCTACCTCTAAATTTCTCTGATCAAAGCACTTTTTCTAGACGATCCAACGCTTTATTCAAGGTATCCATGGACGTAGCGAAGGATAAACGCATAAAGCCTTCTGCCCCAAACGCCGACCCTGGCACGAGCGCCACACCGGCATGCTCCAAGAGCCATTCAGCCAACTCAATGTCATTGTGAACCCCCTCTAAGTGGTCAATAACACGGCGAAAATCCGGCATCAAGTAGAACGCCCCTTGCGCAGGCGCACAATGCACCCTTGGCAAGGCATCCAGGCGTGCGCGAATAATGCGGTGGCGCTCCGAAAACGCCTCGCGCATCATCGTAATAAACCCCTGATCCCCTTCTAAACCTACTTGCGCGGCCACCTGCGAAATGGACGTCGGATTAGACGTACTTTGCGATTGAACGTTGGTCATGCCCTTAATCAACCACGCTGGCCCTGCCGCGTAGCCAATACGCCACCCCGTCATGGAATAGGCTTTGGATACGCCATTGAGCACAATCGTCCGCTCATACAAATCTGGACACGCTGAAAGGATGTTGCAGTAAACCTCACCCTCCCACACGATCGCCTCATAAATATCATCAGACGCGATTAGTACATGAGGGTAACGGCGCAAAACGGCGCCCAGCTCGGCCAATTCAGAGCGCTTATACACCGCCCCCGTGGGGTTGGAGGGACTGTTAATAACAACCAAGCGCGTGCGCGGCGTAATAGCCGCCTCAAGCTGCGCGGCAGTAATCTTGAAACCCTGCTCGACCGGCCCGTCGACAATCACGGGCACGCCTTGCGCCAACTCCACCATCGGCGGGTAAGACACCCAATAGGGCGCCGGGATGATCACTTCGTCACCCGGATTTAATAAGGCCTGCACCAAGTTAAAAAAGCTGTGCTTACCACCACAGGAAACCAAAATTTGGCTCGGTTCGAAATTCAAGCCATTGTCGCGCTTGAACTTTTTGATAATCGCCGCCTTTAACGCAGGCGTACCATCAACCTCAGTATATTTGGTAAAGCCATCTTGAATAGCCTTAATCGCCGCCGCCTTAATATGGTCGGGCGTATCAAAATCAGGCTCACCGGCCCCGAGGCCAATAATATCCTTCCCTTGCGATTTCAGTGCTTTAGCACGGGCCGTCACCGCCAACGTCGGGGACGGCTTCAAATTCTGCGCTCGCAGCGAGAGCTTCGGTTCCAATTCATTTACCTCTGACGAAAGGCGCTCAAAAATTACCCACACGACGTACAATATACCGAAATTCGCCCTTCTTCAGAACCCGCATGAACAGAAATTTTCGTCTTGAGTCCCCTTTTCTCCCCTCGGGCGACCAGCCGGAAGCGATTCGCAAGCTCGTGGCAGGCATTCAAAACGGCGAGGCCATGCAAACCTTGCTCGGCGTAACCGGATCGGGAAAGACCTTCACCATCGCTAACGTTATTCAGACCGTACAGCGGCCCGCGTTGATCATGGCGCCTAACAAAACGCTCGCTGCACAATTATATGGCGAAATGAAAGAATTCTTTCCCGACAACGCCGTGGAATATTTTGTTTCTTATTACGACTACTACCAGCCCGAAGCCTATGTCCCCACCTCGGACACGTACATTGAAAAAGATGCCGCCATCAATGAGCACATTGAACAGATGCGGCTCTCGGCCACCAAAGCGATTTTGGAACGACGTGATTGCATTATCGTCGCGACCGTCTCATGCATTTACGGCTTGGGCGATCCACAAGCCTATTTGCGCATGGTGCTGCACTTGGTGCGCGGCGAGAAAATGGACCAACGCGTATTATTGCGACGCCTAACCGAGCTTCAGTACACGCGAAACGATGTCGAACTCACACGCGGCACCTTCCGCGTGCGTGGCGACGTAATCGACATTTTCCCCGCCGAGTCTGACTGGGACGCAGTGCGCGTCGAATTATTCGATACCGAAATTGAATCCCTCGCCTATTTCGATCCGCTCACCGGCGAAATATTGAGGAAAGTGGCACGCCTGACCGTGTATCCAACCAGCCATTATGTGACACCGCGCGAAACGATTCTGGAAGCGGTTGAGCACATCAAAGTCGAATTGAAAGAACGCCTCGAAGTCCTCAACAAACTCAATAAATTGGTCGAAGCACAACGCCTGGAACAGCGCGTGCGCATGGACATCGAAATGATGGTCCAGCTCGGCTATTGCAATGGTATCGAGAATTATTCGCGCTATTTGTCGGGTCGTACGGCGGGCGATCCGCCGCCAACGCTCATGGACTACATTCCCAAAGACGCCCTACTTGTTATCGACGAAAGCCATGTCACCGTATCGCAAGTCGGCGCCATGTATAAAGGCGACCGCTCACGCAAAGAAACGCTGGTGGAATACGGATTTCGCCTACCTTCCGCGCTCGACAACCGGCCCTTGCGCTTCGAGGAATTTGAACACCTCATGCCGCAAACGATGTTCGTATCGGCCACGCCGGGCAACTACGAGGCGGCCCATGCCGGGCAAGTGGTTGAACAAGTGGTGCGCCCCACCGGCCTCATTGATCCTGAGATTGAAATTCGCCCGGTCAAGATTCAAGTCGACGATTTATTGTCTGAGATTAACTTACGGGCAGAGCGCAACGAACGCGTGTTAGGCACCGTGCTTACCAAACGCATGGCCGAAAACCTAACAGACTATTTACTCGAACATGAAGTAAAAGTGCGCTATTTACATTCCGACATCGACACGGTGGAACGCACCGAAATCATTCGCGATTTGCGTCTCGGCGAATTTGACGCTGTCATCGGCATCAATCTCCTGCGTGAAGGTTTAGACATTCCCGAAGTGTCGCTCGTCGCGATTTTGGATGCCGATAAAGAGGGCTTTTTACGTTCGGAACGCTCGTTGATTCAAACCATTGGTCGCGCAGCTCGCAACTTGAACGGTCGCGTCATTATGTACGCAGATCGCATTACGGGCTCTATGCAGCGCGCTATTGATGAAACGAATCGTCGCCGTGAGAAGCAAGTTCAATACAATCTAGAACATAACATCACACCACGCGGCATTCAAAAAGCCATTCGCGATGTGATGGACGGCGCGTATCCCGGCACACCGATGTCACCACGAGAATACGCCCGCGTCGCCGAAGAAACGGCCCGTTACGAAGCCATGTCTGCGACCGAATTGGCTAAAACCATTAAAGAGCTGGAAGCGCGCATGCAAAAACACGCCAAGAATTTGGAATTCGAAGAGGCAGGCAAAGTGCGCGATGAAATCCGAAAAATTCGTGAAGCTAATTTGGGGTTGGTGGGGTCGCATCCGTTGTAGGGAAGTTGGGTGCTAGCGGCTCCAGGCCATCCAGAGTCACGTCACCCACCTCCGGAACTCTGACCTTCCTCCCGAAGTATTTCCGCCAGCTCCGTCAAATCGATATCAGATTGCTCTGTTTTGGAGTAGATGGCGACGAGAACGGTATGTTCGGACGTCTGAAGGTAGTAAATAACTCGATATCCACCGCTTTTGCCACGTTTGGCATCACTGTTCTTGACGCGGACTTTGTAAAGAGTGTGATCTATCCCTTGGAGTCGGTCGCCAGGGGTTTCGCCCGCTTCGAGCTGCCTGATAACGGGTTCTATATCGCTGCGAATATGACGATACTTCCGACCTAATCGCCGCACTTGTCGTTTAAAAACATCAGCGTAACTTACGACCACGATTAATCTACGTCAATTCCGTCCCAGAGGGTGTTTACAGGTCGAATTCGCCCGGCCTTAACATCCCGCCAGCCTTCACGGAAGGCATCGTTCGCGCTTGGCCAGGGTTCATCTTCTAAGACGCCTTCGCGGAACGAGTGTACCAGCCGCAACAGCAGCGCCCGATAACACTCCGGGGTTTGCTCAATTTCGGCATGAAGCTGTTCGGTAACGTTCTTGCTGTCTGCGGCCATAACGAACTACCTGGTGGTCTATGGTGATGATTCTACCCGTTATCGGCTGGGAATTCGAGGAAACCAATAAACTGCTCGATGAAATCCGAAAAATTCGTGAAGCTAATTTGGGGTTGGTGGGGTCGCATCCGTTGTAGAACCTTTGTTTACGTGGGCGTCAATACCGTGAAGTCCGTCGTGCGCGTATCACGATATTTGCCCGGCGGTACGCCCACATGCCGTTTAAAGGCTTTATTGAATGACATTTCAGTGTCGTAGCCAATTTCATCGGCAATTTGACTAATTGTTAATGTGCTTTCGCGCAATAGCCGACTCGCTTTTTGGATACGGCACTTGGCCAAATATTCCATGGGTGCAGCACCCACCAAGGTTTTAAATCGCAATGCAAATGCCGAGCGCGACATATTGACCTCCGCCGCCAGCGCTTCGACGGTCCACGCCGACGCGGATTTCTCATGCAATGCGCGTAATGCGCTACCAACCTGGCGATCAGCTACCGCGCCTAACCACTTCACCTCCCGTCCGTTGCTCGAACCGATGTAAGCCCGTAGCGTTTGCACGAAAAAGATGTCGGCAAGTCGGTCGACCACACGTGGCGAACCCAGCGCCGGGTCGGCAATTTCGGACGCGAGTAATTCAATAGTTGCTTGCAGAGCTGTTAGCTCACTCGGCGTCACTTTGAAGTGAACTAAGCTGGGCAAAATATCGAGAATAGCCGGATAGCGCGCGCCGCCAAAAATGAAGCGGCCACCGATAATGGTGCATGCTTCACCGCCTCCCCCGTAGCGAAGCGTGCGCCCTTTAATATTTTCCCACACATCTTCAAAATGACAGGTCGGCGCGTCGAGCGCACTTCGCAACGTAAACGCTTCACCGCGTGGGAGCAGGTAACAATCACCGGCGCTCAACGCCACCGGCGGCGTATCGTTGGCGAGATGAATCCAGCCGCTCCCCTCTAACACCAAACCAAATTTGGTGTGGTGGTACGGAATGAATTCGAGACCCCACGGCGCGCTGGCTTCAAGGCGCGTATAGGCGGCACTTTCTATGCGCATGGCGGGAAGCAAATCTGTGAGTATGTCCATTGTTATGCCCTGACCTTAATGCATATTCCTAATTGGACGCGGCGGCAAAAGACTAAGACGCTCAATCATTGTTGCGCGTCGGCCCGGCGCTTATTGTAGGCGCAATGCCGTATGAACCGCGAGGGAGCATACGTGCGGCAACGTTGCTTCGCAACACGAAATTTGAATACCTGCGGGAGCATAGAGTATGGACTTAGGATTGCGTGGAAAAAATGCTGTCATCACCGGCGGAACACGGGGTATCGGGCGCGCGATTGCAGAAATGTTAGCGGCTGAAGGCGTTAACATCGCCTTGTGTGCGCGCGATGACGCACAGGTGCGAGCAATATCGGCGGCGCTACAAAGTCAGGGCGTCAACGCTCTGGGTAGCCGCGTCGATGTGGGCGACAGCGGGGCGCTAAAACAATGGATTGAGGCGTCAGGTCACGCCCTGGGCGGAATAGATATTTTAATCGCGAATCCCAGTGCATTTGGCGTAGGCAATACTGAAGAGGACTGGCAAAAAAGTTTTAACGTCGATGTGATGGGTGTCGTGCGCGCAGTCAACGCCGCAACGCCTTTTCTCGAAAAGGCGGCCGAAGCAAACGGTGATGCTGCTATCGTGATTTTGTCCAGCGTGGCGGCCGCCGAAGCGGAGATGGAGAGTGCTTATGGCGCAATGAAAGCCGCGTTAATTCATTACTCCAAAGGACTCGCTCGGCGTCTTGCACCAAAAGCGGTTCGCGCCAATGTGATTTCGCCAGGAACCATTTACGTTGAAGACGGATTTTGGGGCGGCGCACAACGGCACATGCCCGCTGTGTATGACGCCTACTTAAGGCGAAATCCGATGGGGCGCATGGGTTGTCCTAAAGAAATCGCAAAGCTGGCGGCGTATTTGGCATCGCCTGCGGCGTCATTCACGACCGGATCAAACATCATCGTTGATGGTGGCTTTTCTGCACGGGTGAATTTCTAACGGGATATTAAACTAGATATCAAAAAAAACGCCGCGATTTACGCGGCGTTTTTCCTTGTGCTGAGGCGACTTACTAAATCACTGGCACCGGCACATCTTGCACCGTCACCACCACACTCACCTCAGTCACATCACCCGCTTCGTTAGTAACTGTCAACACAACATTCACTACGCCGACCACGCTGAAAGTCACGCTACCGGGATTCTGTGCGGTAGACCCTGGGATATCAGGTCCAAAATCCCAGGCGTACGTCAATACAAGTCCATTCGGATCTGTTGCCGTACTCAAAAACTCTACTGCGTCACCGACCGTGATGGTAACGTCACCGACTGG
>JANOTC010000494.1:0-3964 GCA_031416175.1 Gammaproteobacteria bacterium | reverse complement strand
AGGGGGATGTTCGGCTTGTAGTAGAGCAGATAGTCGGCTTTTTTAGCCTCGCCCCGCCGCACCGTTTTTCCGCGAACGATAACGCGACCCTGGGTGAAATAGAACTCCTCCCGGACCTGCGTCATGACATTCCATTTGTCGCCATTGGCGCCAACGATGGCAGGCGTTATGAACTTGGTGCGGATGTCTGTTTCGGTGAGGTCTTTTTTGTTCAATCTCGCGTCCTAGCCTACCGAAGGCGCTGAGGCCGGCCTATACACCCCGGCCCAGAATATTGGCCGCCTAATTATGGCGAAATTGCCACAATTAGTGAATGTAACTGAGTTTTTCGTGCTTAGGAAATGATTGTTGATCGAAGACGGCGACTTGGTCTATGGAAACAGTTGGGTCTAGCACACAACGGCGGCACGGCAGACGCGAATTGGCAGCAGCGGGAATCGCGCTGGCGTAACATATTGGATATTTGGGAGAAATATGGCGGAGAGAGAGGGAGTCGAACCCTCGATACGAGTTTTAGCCCATATACTCCCTTAGCAGGGGAGCGCCTTCGACCACTCGGCCATCTCTCCGTGAACGGGAGCGTATTTTCCCAGATTCGTGGCCTTTAGCAAATCCTTTTTTTGGAACTCGGCCTATTTCGAGCTCCAAGGAATACGAATGTTCTAACAACTATCTGCCCACACACTCAGAACGAATGACGCGACCTAGTCGAGCGCCACTGTTCATCTTATTGTTTTAAATCACTAAAACGCCCCTCCCTCAACCCGCTATTGTTAATTTGCGGATTCCTGCGCAGTAGGATAATCGTCGTCTCCTTCGTCACCGGTTTTTTCACGCTGGATACGTTCATAGATCTCTTCACGGTGAACTGAGACCTCTTTTGGCGCGTTGACGCCGATCCGAACTTGGTTACCTTTAACGCCTAACACGGTAACGGTTACGTTATCGCCGATGATCAACGTCTCCCCTACGCGCCGAGTAAGAATCAACATTACAGCATTCTCCTTCCAACATCACCGATAAGTACGGTGAATAACCTTGTCAATCCATCCTCACGTTGTATCGACCAACCTCAGACAATCTTGACTGCGATACCCACTGCCGCGTCCAATCCGACACAAACTCAGGGAGCACAATCCAAGAAATGTGAACCGCAAAGTGAATGGAAAAGACTGATATTTACGAACGCTTCCCGGCCGTCGCTGCCTGATCGAGATTAAATGCACTGTGCAAAGCCCGCACCGCCAGCTCCAGATATTTCTCATCAATAACGACCGATATCTTGATTTCCGACGTGGAAATCATACGAATATTGATCGCTTCCTTCGCTAACGATTGAAACATGCTACTCGCAATGCCCGCATGCGACCGCATTCCCACACCAACGAGAGAAACTTTGACAATCTTGTTGTCGCTGGACACATCGCGCGCACCAAGGTCTTTAGACACATTGCGCAGGATCTCAAGCGCCTTTTCGTAGTCATTGCGGTGCACCGTAAACGTAAAATCGGTGGTGCCGTCGGTACCAATATTCTGCACGATCATATCGACTTCGATATTGGCGGCGCCAATAGGGCCAAGTATGCCGTAAGCCACGCCCGGCTGATCCGGCACGCCCACTACGCGCAACATGGCTTCATCGCGATTAAACGCAATACCGGAGATCACAGGTTGCTCCATCGCATGTTCCTCAGTGGTGATAAGCGTGCCACTGCCTTCAACGAAGGTTGAAAGCACGCGTAACGGTACATTGTATTTGCCAGCAAACTCGACCGAGCGGATCTGCAAAACCTTAGAACCCAAGCTGGCCATTTCCAGCATTTCTTCGAATGTGATGCGATCAAGGCGACGCGCTTCCGGCACTACGCGCGGATCGGTGGTATAAACACCGTCCACATCGGTATAAATTTGACACTCATCCGCTTTCAACGCGGCCGCTAAAGCGACACCCGTGGTATCCGAGCCGCCGCGCCCGAGGGTTGTAAGATTGCCATCTACGTCAACACCTTGAAATCCCGCGACAACAACAACGCGACCCGCTGCCAAGTCGGCACGAATACGCTTGTCGTCAATCTCCTTAATGCGGGCTTTGTTGAAAGCGCTGTCCGTAATAATGGAAACTTGAGGGCCGGTATAGGAACGTGCTGGACAACCGAGCTTATTCAGCGCAATCGCCAACAAAGCGATGGTGACTTGTTCACCGGTCGAAAGCAGTACATCCACTTCGCGCGGCTCTGGCCTCGGGTCAATCTCCTTGGCCATTTTCAGCAATCGGTCGGTTTCACCGCTGATGGCAGAAACAACAACAACGACGTCGTTGCCTAACGCGCGAAACGCCGCCACTTTACGCGCAACGTTTTGGATACGGTCAACACTTCCGACGGATGTGCCGCCAAATTTTTGTACAATCAAAGCCATTGCTTCATAACCCTGACGAGGCGGGGCACGGATTAAACCGCATACCGCCTAAAAAATGAAAAAGATTCTGGTGATGCCGGCATCAACCCAACTGATCGCCGACCCACGCCGCTACCGATGCAAGGGCGCGATCAAGCCCGGCGGGATCCGTACCGCCCGCCTGCGCCATATCTGGCCGCCCGCCGCCTTTGCCGCCCACTTGCAGCGCAACCATGTTGACGAGTTCACCGGCCTTGACTCGCGCCATCGTTTGCGCAGTCACACCCGCCGCGAGTCGCACTTTACCGTCCTCCACCGCGGCCAACACGATAGCCGCGTTTCCGAGTTTGTTTTTCAACTGGTCAACCGTATCGCGAAGCGCCTTGGCGTCAACGCCGTCTAAACGCGCCGCGACCACTTTCACGCCCTTAACGTCGACCGCGCTCGCGGTAATTTCATCCCCCGCGCTGCTCGCCAACTTGCCTTTGAGCTTTTCCAGTTCGCGCTCGATCGTACGCGTCCGCTCCACCAATTGCGTTACTTTTTCTTCTACGTTTTCGCGACTACCCTTGGTGATATCAGCCACGCGCGCTAAACGCGTTTCCGTGTCATCAATCCAGTCCAGCGCAGCACGCCCGGCCACGCCTTCAATACGACGCACACCAGCGGAAACGCCGCCCTCCGCCACAATGCGAACCAAGCCGATATCGCCCGTACGCTTGACGTGCGTACCTCCGCATAACTCGACCGAAAATTCGCCCATGCTTAACACGCGCACAGTTTCGCCGTATTTCTCGTCGAACAAGGCCATCGCACCGGATTTCTGTGCCGCTTGCAGATCCATCAATTTCGTATCGACTGCGTGATTGGCGCGCACCTGGGCGTTGACCAAACGTTCGATCGCTTTAATCTCGTCGGCACGGACAGGTTCGTTATGGGAAAAGTCGAAACGCAAACGATTGGCGTCGACTTTGGAGCCTTTTTGCTGTACATGAGCCCCTAACACGTTTCGTAGCGCCGCATGCAGTAAGTGTGTCGCCGAGTGATGGCAAGCGATGTCTTGTCGCTCACTTGGATTTACCTGCGAACTCAGAGACGCACCCACGCGTAACGTACCGCGACGAACCACACCAATATGGCCAATTAAATCCGCGCCCTGCTTTTGCGTATCCTGAACGTCAAATTCAACATCCGCATTTTTTAACAGACCGCGATCACCGACCTGACCACCCGACTCCGCATAAAACGGCGTCCGGTCCAAAATCAACATGCCTTTTTGGCCTTCAGCCAAACTACTTTGCTCTTTCCCCTCAGCCACAATCGCCAAGACGGATGATTGATCAGCAAGCTGCGAGTAGCCCGTAAATTCACTACGGCCTTCGACATTGATCGCGTGCGCATACTCCGCGCCAAAATTACTGGCTGCGCGCGCACGTTCCCGTTGCGCAGCCATTTCGCGTTCAAAACCGTCCATATCCAGCTTGATGTTACGCTGTAGTGCGATGTCGGCAGTGAGATCGACAGGAAAGCCGTAGGTGTCGTACATCTTAAAAACGGTTTCACCTGG
>JANOTC010000493.1:0-4323 GCA_031416175.1 Gammaproteobacteria bacterium | reverse complement strand
GGCCGCCCACCTTTCCAGGTTCGGTGGTGTCTAATAATACGAAGCGCCAACCGTGTAAGCGCGCTTCTATCGCATTTTGGACAGGGGAGCAGGTGATAGCCTTGGCCAAAGCCTGTGGAATGTCATGGTTGCCAGGGAGGTACAGCACGGGTGCGCCGAGCACCGTTAGCCTGTCGGCCAAGCGTTGGTAGTTCTCCGCATCGTCGTCATGGACTAGATCCCCGGTCGCCAAAATCAAATCTACGCGCGTTTCCGTGCATTGAATTGTGTCGATAACAGACTGAAGCGACACACTCGGGTAGATCCCATTCATATGGCTGTGCGGATCGGTGAACAAGTGTGTGTCCGTGATTTGAATGACGACTGGCATGACTATCCTAGCAATTTGCCTGAGAAGGCGTTCCCTAACTCACGGTATAACCCGCCGTATGAGGGGACTTCTGTTAAAATCAACGATTCTGCGTGATGATCGCACGTGAAGGGTTGATCGGGCAACCGCAGCCTATTCCTACATGAGGTCCTATGAAACTCGGCAAAATTTGGCCATTGCAGCCACGGTCGTTTTTGGAGCTGGTCATTGCTGGCTTTGCTGTCGTGGTCTTGCCGCTGATTATTGCGTTGATCACCGGCGCGTTTTACGTTGATCAATTGACGACGCAGAGCCAACAGGCCCTACAACGCGCGGTGCAGGCGGGACAATCAAGCCGTATGTTGGCCGAGCAAGTGGTGAACATGGAACGAAACATTCGCCAGTATTACGTATTGCATGATCATCAACTATTTCAGAGTTACTTAGATCGGCGTAAGAAATATGTTGAAGACTCGCGCATTTTGGCACAGGTGCTCGTCAATGAAGACATGCGCGGGCACCTGGCGAGTTTAGTCAAAATGGAGTCTGATTTGTTTACGCGCCTCACGGCAGTCAACGGCCCAGGACCCTCGGCAGTCGATCCGAGTGAGTTTTCTGCGTTGACTGCGATGGCGCAGGCTTTGGTGTATGACAATAGCGGTCTGGTCGACAGTGAGGTCGCTATCATGCAGACCATTTCTGAACGCGCGCGGACCATTATTTATTGGGAACTGGCCGGGGTGCTTCCTGCCGCCTTAATCTTCATCGGCTTGTTTGTTGTGTTGTTGTCACGCCCGATTCGGCAAATTGATGCGGCCATCCGCAGTCTGGGCGCGGGCGAATTCACAAAAGAAATTCGCGTGGTGGGTCCGCAAGATTTGGCGTTTCTCGGCCAACGCCTCGATTGGTTGCGCCAACGACTTAAATATCTAGAAGAGAAGCGCGCCAAGTTTCTTCAATATGTCTCACATGAGCTTAAAACACCGTTGACGGCCATACGCGAAAGCGCCGAATTGGTGGGGGAAGAAGTAGTGGGGCCGTTGAATGTTGAGCAACGGGAAGTGTTGGAGATTTTGCGCCGCAATACCGTGAATTTACAGCGCATGATTGAGAAACTGCTCAGTTTTAATATGCCTGCAACCGCGCACGAGTCCTCGCGCGAAAAAGAAATCCAATTTGCAAGTTTGCTGGAGACCGTGGTGGCCGATCATAAGCCCGCCATTATGAGCAAACGTATTGCGTTACGCGTCGAATGTGAAAACATACAACTCTTGGGTGATGAAGAACAGTTGCGTGTGGTGGTGGATAATTTGTTGTCGAACGCAGTCAAATACACTCCTGAGGGGGGGGCGGTGACCCTAAATGTGCACTGCCGCGACGGCTTTTTTTACCTTGACGTCAATGACAGTGGACCGGGTATTGATCCTTCCGAGAGCGACAAAATATTTGAAGCATTTTATCGAGGCGAGCGCGTAAGCAAGGGGCCAATTCATGGCAGTGGCTTAGGGCTGGCGATTGCGCGGGAGTTTGTTGAAGCGCATCATGGCACGTTGGAATTACTCGCATCTAAGGAACCCGGCGGAGCGCATTTTCGAGTTGTATTGCCTGTAGACGCGGTAGGAAGGGATTTAGCATGGGCAGTTTGATGCGCATAGGGACGGTTGTTTTAGTTTTGCTGATGTGTGGTTGTGGGGGGCAATGGTTACGTAAAGAGCCCGCGGTGCGCCCGGTTTCGTCAGACGCTCCGTCGACAGCGACCGCTCCGGTACCAGAGTTGGCTCGGGAAGTCGAGCCGAGTTCGTCACCGGTGCTTAAGCCCGATAATAATGAAGCCACACGCTCAATACCGCCCGTGCAGATTCACGAACTGGATCAACTGTTTTCTGTTTATAACGCGGTCACTTCGATGTCCCCCGCGCAGCGACGCGATCTGTTAACCTCGTCCGGGCAGCGCTATAACGAAGAAAAAACCTTGCAGTCCGCGCTGCATTACATCGTGTTGCTGATTCACGACGGTTCGGAAGACCAACTCAAGCGTGCGCACCGCATTTTAGACGCGGTGACGGCGCGCAGTGACGCGTCTGCAGACGCAGATTTGCTGGCTCTAGCGCGAATGCTGCAGGGTCTACTTAGAAATAACGCGCAGGCAAATAGTAATGGTGCCGCGTTGGCACAAATCGTGACTCGTAAAGAAGACGAAATTGAAGACCTTAAAAAACAAATTAGCGCCCTTAAATCTATAGAAAAGAGCTTATATGACCGAGACATTGGCACTCCCGTTGAACGAAAATAAGGTTTCTGTCGGCGCAAACGCGCATGTCGGCGACACGGTGTTGGTTGTTGACGACGATTTAGACTTGCTGAAATTGCTGACCATGCGCATTAGTGCGTCGGGCTATAACGTGGTCGCTGTCGACAGTGCTGAAAAAGCATTGGCGCAATTGAGCGTTCGGCCACCGCGCGTGGTAGTCACCGATTTACGCATGGGTGGTATGGATGGTATGCAGTTGTTTAATGCTATCCATACGATTAATTCTGCGCTGCCCGTTATTATGCTTACGGCGCACGGCACTATTCCTGACGCCATCGAAGCAACTAAGCAAGGCGTGTTTAGCTTTCTCACGAAACCCTTCGACGCAAAACAGTTATTGACTCAAATCGGCAAGGCGATGGAGATCACGGGTGGCGTGCACGTTGATTCTCAGTCTATCGCGGATAACGAGTGGCGGCGTGACATTGTCACGCGTAGCCCGGCGATGGAAGAGGTGTTGGCGCAGGCGCAATTAGTCTCGCGTGGCGACACCAGTGTGTTTATTCATGGCCCGAGCGGTACTGGCAAGGAATTACTCGCCAAGGCGATCCACCGGGCTAGCCCACGGCGCAATGAGCCGTTCATCGCTGTGAATTGCGCGGCCATTCCAGAACATTTGTTAGAGTCAGAATTGTTCGGTCACGCACGTGGCGCATTTACCGGCGCTGCGCAGAATTATGAAGGCCTATTTCAAGCAGCCCATAAGGGCACCATTTTTCTCGACGAGATCGGTGACATGCCCTTAGCGCTGCAATCAAAATTGCTACGCGTGTTGCAGGAAAAGCAAGTGCGTCCTGTTGGTTCCACGAAAACCCTGCCGGTGGACGTGCGCATTATTTCGGCAACGCATTGCGATATTGAAAAAGAGATGTCACTCGGCAACTTCCGCGAGGATTTGTTCTATCGCCTCAACGTTGTCATTTTGGAGCTACCAACACTTATTGAGCGGCGCCAAGACGTGCCCGTGTTGGCTTACCACTTCCTGCGCGAGCTTTCGAAGGAGTCAGAACGAAAAGTGCGTTCGTTCGCGCCAGAAGCGATGGAGATGTTGATGACGGCCGACTGGCCTGGCAATGTGCGGCAATTGAAAAACGTGGTGGAACAAGCGGTTGCGCTTTGCACATCGTCGGTCGTACCGGCGCGTTTGGTGTTGAAGGCCTTGCGTGGAAAGTCTGGCGAGGTTATGCCCTTAACGGATGCAAAACGTCGGTTTGAGCGGGACTACTTGCTGAATTTGTTGCAATTGACGAGCGGCAATGTGAGCCAAGCGGCGCGCCTGGCGGACCGGAATCGAACGGAGTTTTATAAGTTGCTGCATCGGCATCAATTGAGTCCGACGGAGTTTAAGGCGGGACATTGAGGGTTTGTTGGAGCGGCTGTCGGTTCATCTAATACGTGTTATTGTGCCTGATAGATAGTCTGCATGTTTTCGAATACGTTGTTGGATTGGGAGAGTGTGCCAATGGTGCCGAGGTAGATAGCATAGCCGTTACCGCCTCGGAATTTGCTGTTGGTGATTTTTACGTAGGGGTGGAGAGATTCGGCGAGCGCAGTTACCTTGACCATCGTTTGCGCGCCTTCGGGGGTATTGTCGTCGGCAAATTCGATATTTGCGAAGTCCAGCGTGTGTGGAGCGGCGGCAGTGCCACCTGAGAAGAAATAT
>JANOTC010000492.1:0-1879 GCA_031416175.1 Gammaproteobacteria bacterium | reverse complement strand
CGTCGACAATGATTCCTACATGGAACGTGCTGTTAGATGCCAGGGTAAGCGTGCCTAATAATGGCGCACCGTTTGGGTAAAAAAAACCGACTTTCGCCGTTAGTACACCTTGGCCCACCGGATTCTGAATCGCAGTTTCCCACGCATAGGGTTGTGTCGGCTGGGCCAAAACATCTTTGAATCTGCACGCATAGAAGGAAAAAGCTCCACCGGCCGTACCACAGGGGCCGCCCACATAGGACGACGGGCCTACTAGGATTGGCGCTGCGCCGTTGCCAAACATTTGAACATTGTCGATGTTAAATTCGAGCGCACCTGCAGTTGTTGTAGTATGACCTAATGGGACAGCTACGACTTGGACTGAAAAGCATATCCCTAACATAACACCAGCTACATTTAATATTTTCATTGATATTTTACGCCTTGATAGCGTAGACGGAAAGGGGGAAAGTGGAAGCGAAAACGCCGAATACTTCGGTGACGAGGTTTTCATGTCAATACTCCTTGAACAAACTCTACAAGCTAAGAGCAGTTGCCGACGTCGCATGTCGTCCTTGGTGAAACTTATGCAAGTGCCTCAACTGGCGCCACTGTGAGGCGAATTCCATTCTCGACAGTAGCACTATTTTTTTAGTGCATTAATTGTGCAATATTTGGCAGGTGGTTAACTTTCAACAGGTTGCATATTCATGCCGTAGGCGCATGTAAGCTATTTCGACATTTATCGAACGCCAGGGTACCAGGGGGAAGGAAAAACTAAGCCTGCGCAAACAGGTTCATTGCCTTCAGAAAACCGCTACAATCCCTTCCATGACTAGTCCAGATTTCGACCCTGCCCGCATTCTCTACCAAGACACCGCGTTGATCGCGGTGAACAAACTCGCCGGTGAATTAGTGGTGGCTGACCGCTGGGGTAAGGAAACGCAGGTGTTGTTGCACAGCCTAGGCGAGTATTTGCGCACGACAGGGCACGCTAAAGACGCCACAGGCCGTGACCTTTACCCTGTACATCGCCTTGACCGTGACACCAGTGGCGTGGTGTTATTCGCCAAACATCGGCAAGCGCACAAAGCGTTGTCCGTGATGTTTGAAGGGCGGGAAGTCGAAAAAACCTATTGGGCTTTTACCAGCGGTTGCCCAGAGTGGTCGCATCGCGACGTCGACGCCCCACTTTCGCGGCGCGAAGGCAAGCGCGGACGCGGTCGTGGTTTCGTGGATGATGTGAATGGAAAGTCGGCGCAAACGTCGTTTAAAGTGCTGCAATGTTATGGTGACATTGCGTGGTTAGAAGCCAAACCGCATACGGGTCGCTTACACCAAATTCGTTTGCACGCGCAATTATTGGGTTTCCCGTTGATTAACGATCCTCATTACGGCCTTGCTGACTGGAAAACTAAAATCAACGGGATTACGCCACTAACACGGTTTCCGTTGCATGCGCGAAAAATACACTTTAATCATCCCCTCAGTGGCGTCCGATTGGAAATCGAGGCGCCGCTCGACGCGGCCCTAACTTTGTTCATGGCGCAATTGGCCACAGCCTGTAATTTGCCGTTGCCCGAGATAGAATCGTGACAGACATCATCATTTCCACCCTCAACGCGCGTTATATTCATGCGTCGTTGGGGATGCGGTACCTTGCCGCCAATATGGGCCCGCTGCGCGAACGCACCAGCCTCGCCGAATTCGTGATTGACCAACGCCCGCACGATATCGCAGAAAAGCTGCTGGCAGACAGTCCGCGCATTATTGGTTTCGGTGTTTACATTTGGAATGTGGAACAAACCACGCGTGTTGTTGCGGCGATAAAGCTTATTGCGCCAGAAATTATCATCGTGATTGGCGGACCCGAGGTCAGTTACGAATGGGAAAATCAGCC
>JANOTC010000491.1:0-2796 GCA_031416175.1 Gammaproteobacteria bacterium | reverse complement strand
TCGCCGCTACGCGCATCCCTGCGCTCTCGCGGCATACACTCCATCCCTGGAGATAAACGAGGCGCGGTCCATGCCGCGCCAAGTATACTCAGCTTCACCTGCTGCAACCGGGCTGCCCATTATTTTTTCTCGTCTTTCACTTCTTCAAACTCGGCATCGACGACGTCATCTTTGGCACCTTTTGCGTCTTTAGCGCTCCCGCTGTCACTACCTGATGCCTGTGCTCCCGGCTCCTTCTGGGCATATAAACGTTCCGTCATTTTCGCAGCCGCTGTTGCCAGTGTGTCGGTCCGAGATTCAATCGCCGCTTTGTCGTCGCCTTTCAATACCTCTTTTAACGCATTGATGGCGGCGTCGATGTTTTGCTTTTCATTGGCCTCCAACTTGGCTCCCAATTCGCCCATCGATTTAGTCGTGGAGTGAATGAGATTTTCCGCCTTGTTGCGTGCATCCACCAGCTCGTGGAATTTGCGGTCTTCCTCACGGTGCGCTTCAGCGTCGGAGACCATGCGCTTAATGTCGTCTTCCGACAGGCCACTCGAAGCCTTGATGGCGATCGATTGTTTTTTGCCGGTCGCTTTATCGCGTGCCGAGACATTCAAAATGCCGTTGGCGTCGATATCGAAGGCGACTTCAATTTGCGGCACGCCGCGCGGCGCGGGCGGAATATCGCCCAGGTCAAACCGGCCCAGTGATTTATTCGCCGACGCCATTTCGCGCTCGCCCTGCAGCACATGCACCGTCACGGCGGATTGATGGTCTTCGGCGGTTGAAAACACCTGCGTTGCCTTGGTCGGAATAGTGGTGTTTTTCTCGATGAGTTTAGTCATCACGCCACCTAACGTTTCGATGCCCAGTGATAACGGCGTAACGTCCAGCAACAACACGTCTTTGACTTCACCCGACAACACACCGGCCTGAATCGCCGCGCCGACCGCCACCGCTTCGTCCGGATTAACGTCTTTACGTGGCTCTTTGCCAAACAGCTCACGCACCAGTTCCTGCACTTTGGGCATGCGGGTTTGACCGCCGACCAAAATAATGTCGTCAATAGCCGCTAAATTGAGACCTGAATCTTTCAATGCGATTTTGCATGGCTCCATGGTGCGAGCGATGAGATCTTCCACCAACGACTCCAACTTGGCGCGCGTCATTTTGATGTTTAAGTGCTTTGGACCGCTCGCATCGGCCGTGACGTACGGCAAATTGATTTCGGTTTGTAGGCTGGAAGAAAGCTCAATCTTGGCTTTTTCTGCCGCTTCCTTCAAACGTTGCAACGCCAAAGGATCATTTAGCAAATTGATGCCGCTATCTTTGCGGAATTGTTCGACCAAATAGTCCATAACGCGTTTGTCGAAATCTTCGCCACCCAGGAAGGTATCACCGTTGGTGGCTAACACTTCGAACTGATGCTCGCCTTCAACTTCAGCAATTTCGATAACCGAGATATCGAACGTACCACCGCCTAAGTCATATACGATGATTTTGTGGTCGCCACGCTTTTTGTCCATGCCGTAGGCCAACGCCGCCGCTGTCGGCTCGTTGATGATGCGTTTCACATCTAAACCGGCAATTTTGCCTGCGTCTTTGGTTGCCTGCCGTTGCGAATCGTTAAAGTACGCAGGAACCGTAATCACGGCTTCGGTGACCGGCTCGCCTAAATAATCTTCGGCGGTTTTTTTCATTTTCATCAGCACGCGCGCTGAAATTTCAGGCGGCGCCATTTTCTTACCACGGCTTTCGACCCACGCATCGCCATTGTCGGCACGCACGATCTTATACGGCACCAAATCCATGTCCTTGCGCACGACATCTTCGGTAAACTTGCGTCCAATTAAGCGTTTGACCGCAGAAAACGTTTCTTTCGCGTTGGTGACCGCTTGTCGCTTTGCCGGTTGGCCAACCAAGACTTCACCGTCTTCGGTGAATGCGACGATAGAAGGCGTAGTACGATCACCTTCGCTGTTTTCAATAACGCGGGGTTTGCCGCCTTCCATGATCGCCACGCACGAGTTGGTAGTGCCAAGGTCGATGCCAATAATTCTGCCCATAAATTCAATCTCCGTCAGTCAAAATTCGATTTTCTAAGCCCAAGTGCAAACGAATATTGGGCCTAAACGTAATATTTCAAGCCATCTCGTCTAATTTTGTGGCGGGCGGTGCTGTGACAGCCTTCGACACGATCACCATCGCCGGGCGCACGAGTCGATCCGCTAACGAATAGCCTTTCTGCACAACCGAAATGACGGTATTGGGGTCGACATCGGCCTTTTCTTGCGCCGTGATGGCTTGATGCCACGCCGGGTTGAATTTTTCGCCCACCGGCACGACGGGCTTGACGCCAAACTTGGTCAGCGCGTTAGCGAACATTTTCAGCGTAAGCTCGCTGCCCTCGCGAAATGAGGCGATTTGGCCGGTGCCATGGGTCGACGCCGCCAAGCCTAATTCCATGCTGTCCAAAATCGGCAACAATTCTGTCACCAACTTTTCCACGCCGTAGCGATGCGCGTTTTCGACTTCTTTTTCGGAGCGACGACGGGTATTTTCCGCGTCCGCCTTGACCCGTAAAGCCAAGTCCATGTTTTCTCGCGCCTTCGCGTCTGCCGTCGTCAGTTGCGCTTCCAACTCAGACACCCGCTTAAGCGCTTGGGCGAGCACATCACCGGGCGCCGCATCGACCAATGTGCCGTCATCAGGCGCTAAATTACTGCTATCGTCTACCATTTGCTTGGATTCTCCTCAAAGCCAGTCAATAATTCTGAAATAGGGAAACGAAGGTTTCACCGATGTGGCAGG
>JANOTC010000490.1:0-11353 GCA_031416175.1 Gammaproteobacteria bacterium | reverse complement strand
CTCATTAATGAACTTCACCATTTTCCAGCGTTTTAGCAGCAAGCCGATTTGTTTGCTGAGTTTGGTCCAGTATTCTGCTTTTGGTTTGCCACGTTCTATGAAGTCGCGTTCAAGGCTTAGCCAATTTAGGCGTGCAACCATATTAAGGCGTTGTTCAATCGCGTCAGCCTCGCCTCTTTTGGCCGCCTTGTTGAACGTCATAGCGTGGATTCGGGTGTATTCAATAACGTGCGTCAGCCAGCGTTTGATGAAAAGTTCGGGCTGTGTGTTGGCATCGAAGTAGGGCTTGTATTTCTTGGCGCGGAAGTACCAAAAAATGGCCAGCAACGCGACAATGACGAACGCTTCCAAAATTGTCAGGAACATGAGCATATTCATTTTGATCATGCTTTTTCGCTCCCGCCAGTGGGCGTCACGTCATTGTCTTCGCTCGCAGCAGGCGGCGCGGAGAGGTCAATTCCGTCTGTTGGATGGTCTTCGTCCGCTGCGGTTGCCTTCGCTTTTTTCTTCTTTTTGCAGTTCCAGAAGTAGTAACCGCCTCCAGCTATGCCGATAATTAGGTTAAGGCCTAAAAACGCAAAAACGAATGTAGTTGCGCTCACGGTGTCTTCTTCAGGCGCGGCGTCCTTAACGGGTTCGTGCTCCGGTGGCGGCGTGGGTTCCGCTGCATGGGCAGGCGCCGATTCATGTTTAGGTTCCGGCACATGCTCGGGCGCGTGCACGGGTGTTGGCGGGGCTGCCACGGGTGGTATTGGAACGGGCGGCAAAACTAACTCACCGGGGTGTTCACGTTTTACTGTTAGAAACGCCCCTTTTTTTCGATCAAATGTTTCACCTGCGACCGTGACGTCAAATCGGTATTGACCTTCTTTATCAAAATTGAGCAATAAGCCAAATATACCGTCACCCCGCCCAGCGTCTGAGTTGCTGCCGTCATCTAACATTGGCCGTTGATCTATATGTCCGTCCGGGAAGGTGATGGCCACGGAAAAGCGACTGGTCGCTAAGAGCTCTCGTGTGGTGACGCGCGTACCATTGCGTTCCAAGGACGCTTGTAATCGTACGGTGCCTTCCGGGGCAATTTCTGTATGCGAAGTTTCGACCTTCAACTTGAGGTCGGTCACGATATAGGCTTTGTTTCCACCTTCGCTGAATTTGAGTTCCCAATAACCGGGTTCGGGATTAGTGATGGTAATCAAATCGAATTGCTTAGCTGAAAACCAGCGTACGGCAGGCAAATTAGTCGTTGCATCAATTTCTTTGCCTGACGGTGTTAATAGCGCAATGCGCGAGTCGGTTCGGTATTTGGACGCGACGACGGTCAGTTCTTTAATGGTGTTATCAACCACAAAATTATCTTCGTTAAGCGGAAGTTGGTCTGGCTTTTTTGCACGTTCGAATATGGATGCAAAAACGTGGTGAATGCTTGCGGCGTCGCGTAACAAGGTGAAATGGCCGTGGGTATCTTGCGCCACGAGTCTGAGCAAGGGCAGATTCGAGTTTTCGGTAAACGCGATGGAGTAGAGGCGAATATTGTCGCGCCTCAGTGCGGGTGCAAGTTCCTCTAGGGTGCGTTCTATCAGTCGCGTACTTTGTTCTAAGCTGCCGACGTCCATATTCCCATCTGTCATTAAGATGATTTGACGTGAGCTACTGGCTCTAGGGGACTGGTTTAACAGCAAATGGCTCTGCGCAATGGCTTCGAATAAGTTGGTGAATTTACCGTCCGCGCCGAGGTGTTCGATGGCGTCTAACACGGGCTGAATTTTGGCTTTGCTGTCGAGCGCGGTGAGTTTGGAAAGCGGCACGGCATTGCCGCTGAAACCAACAATGGCAATCTGATCTTCTTTGCCTAAGAGGCTCACGAACATCTTCGCTGCTTGAATTCTAAGACGCAAAGGATCGGATTGCTTCATGCTGCCCGACGTATCAATGGCGAGCACCATGTCGGCGCCTTCAGCGGCGCAGGTGGGGTGAAATACGACGTTCAAAAGCAATATCGCTGCCCAGATGGCCGCGTTGAATTTGTCGCGTTTAATCGAAAAGCAGATCATGAGTTGACCGAGTATTCCCTTCTTGTCACGAGCACAATGCAATGTCCTTGCCCACGGTGGCGTAAGCGTGTATCGGCAACTTGCTGACTAGACTTAACTAAGTTGTTGTTTCAGGTCGATGAAAGCTACAATGCGGCCACCTTTGCTCACTAGGACGCCAATCCATGCGCACTTCACAAATTCTTGTTTCGACACTGCGTGAAACACCTGCGGAAGCGGAAATTATTAGCCATCAATTGATGTTGCGAGCCGGTATGATTCGCAAACTTGCCGCCGGTTTGTATACCTGGTTGCCACTAGGATTACGGGTGCTGCGCAAGGTCGAAAATATCGTACGCGAAGAAATGGATCGTTCCGGCGCGCAAGAAGTGTTGATGCCGTCGGTGCAGCCGGTTGAGTTGTGGGTGGAATCGGGTCGATGGGGACAGTTTGGGCCTGAATTGTTGCGTCTGAAGGATCGTCATCAGCGTGATTATTGTTACGGCCCCACGCATGAAGAAGTGATCACGGACATGGTGCGGCGCGAGCTTCGCAGCTACAAGCAACTTCCCGCCAATTTCTATCAGATCCAAACGAAGTTTCGCGATGAAACGCGACCACGTTTTGGTGTTATGCGTGCGCGCGAGTTTTTGATGAAAGACGCGTATTCGTTTCATATTGACGATGCTTCCTTGCGTGAAACGTATCAGGTCATGCACGAAACGTATTGCCGGATCTTTGACCGTTTGGGCTTAGATTACCGGCCCGTGCGTGCGGATACCGGCTCTATTGGTGGCACTGGCTCACACGAATTTCATGTGTTAGCGGCGTCTGGCGAAGACGCTATTGCGTTTAGCTCGGAAAGTGACTACGCGGCGAACGTCGAACTGGCTGAAGCGCTCGCGCCTGCCGGTGCGCGCGTGTCCGGGTCCAAACCGATGAGCCGAGTGCCAACGTCAAATCAGCGCAGTATTGCGGAAGTAAGTAGGTTCTTGGCGGTTCCTGCTTACTCTTTGGCAAAAACGCTGTTGGTAAAAGGGGCCGATGGGGGAATTGTCGCTTTAGTGTTGCGCGGCGATCATGAACTCAATATGGTCAAAGCCGAGAAACTTTCGCAACTTGCGGCCCCTATAAGCTTGGCGACGCCGGCCGACATACTCAGTGTGGCGGGTTGTGAAGCAGGCTCGATTGGTCCTGTGGGTTTGAAAATTCCTGTTATTGCAGATCGCTCCGCTGCCCATTTGGCTGATTTTGTTTGCGGCGCAAACGTCGACGGCCAACATTTACAGGGTGTGAATTGGGGTCGTGATTGCCCTGAACCGATGGTTGTCGACATGCGAAATGTGGTTGAGGGCGATCCAAGCCCCGACGGCAAAGGGACGATTCAAATCAAGCGCGGCATCGAAGTTGGACATATCTTCCAACTAGGCCAGAAATACAGTAAAGCCATGAACGCCACCGTTTTAGATGAAACGGGAAAAGCGGTCGTGATGACCATGGGGTGTTATGGCATTGGCGTGTCGCGCATTGTGGCGGCGGCCATTGAACAGAATCACGATGAACGCGGCATCGTTTGGCCTGATTCGATAGCACCTTTTACCGTGGCCTTGGTGCCCATGAATTTGCATCGTTCCGAGCGCATTCGAGAGGCGGCGGAAAAGTTGTATTCCGAGTTAAAAGCGGCTCGGATTGACGTCATTTTGGACGACAGGCCTGAGCGCGCGGGTGTCTTGTTTGCCGATATGGAACTCATTGGTATTCCGCACCGTATTACGCTAGGTGAAAAGAGTCTAGAAAAAGGGATGGTTGAATATACAAATCGTCGCAGCATGCAAACTGAGTTGTTGCCGCTCGACAGTATAGTAAATTTGCTTAAGGAAAAAGTAAGTCCATAAAGGTATGATCGGCGGAGTATGCTAAAAAAACTGTGGGCATTTACAGCTGTTCTTTCTATTAATCTGCTCTTCGCCAACGTGGTATTCGCGGAGGCGGGGATGCCAGACGCGCAAACACGCGCTGAACTCAGAGGCATTCTAAAAAATGCCATTTCAGAGACTTACACCTTCAAAGATCGCTTTGAAGCGGAAGTTTGGTTAACGGACATGTCCACCCGCTTGACGCGGAAATTTCCGGATACAGTCGAACGCTTTGAGTTCTTAAAGCTAGTGCACATCGAAGCGCGTCGGGCGGGTTTACCTCCTGAGCTGGTGCTTGCGTTAATTGAAGTGGAAAGCAATTTTAATCGCTTTGCTATTTCTGGCGTCGGTGCGCGTGGCCTCATGCAGGTAATGCCGTTTTGGCTCGATGAAATTGGTCGCCCTCAAGACAATCTTTTTCATATGTCGACCAACTTGCGCATGGGTTGCACGATTCTCAAGCACTATTTAGACAAAGAGCGCGGCAATATTATTCGCGCTTTGGGTAGATACAACGGCAGTTTGGGAAGCTACAAATATCCAAGCCTGGTATTAGGTGCGCTAAGGACGCGCTGGTACCGTCCTTAGCGCGAATCGTTTTACTTATCGCGCAAGAAGACTAAAAAATCGCCTTTTTCTTGAGCCGTACATTCGCGGTTCACTACCCATTTGCAATTGCGCAGGAACCATTTCTCAATGAATTTTGGGTCGGTCAGGCGATCTTTGTTGGCCGAGGGGGCGATGGCGTCAATCACCTTGCCCGTTTTGGCGTGCTTGCCTGAAGCGCGTAGATCTTTGCCGTGACACGTACTGCAGTTTCGCACCTTACCAGGCTCTTCTGTGTCGGGAAAATCCTTTTTCCACATTTGCTCGCCATTGGCGGCGCTGAATTTGGACGCGCCTAGGCTGGTGTATTCTTTTAAGAGATCATCGACCACTGCCGCGTTGGTGAGGGTCGCGGTGAATATCAAGCTAAATCCAACCAGTATTTTCGTACGTAAGTTCATTGGGTCTTTCCTCGTAATGACTAACTCATAATTTAGGTAAGCGCATGCCGGAGTCTTCAAACCAGCCGGTGTCTGCGTCTAAATGGCAAGCGGCACAATTGGCCTTGCTGCCGATTTTTTTGCTCTTCCAATACGCGGGATCAATGTGTTCGTCGCTATGCTTATTTTTCCAATACGGCGATTCCGTGATGCGGAGCAGTATTTGATCAGCAGGAATTGAACGGGATATTTTTTGCGATGGCTCGGTGATGCCGTGTTCTGCCGCATTGTCGACCAAAAATTTAGTAATGTGCGAAGCGACGTCAGGATCGAGGGCCAGATCATCGCCAAAGTGCTTGTCTTGTTGCTGCATCATGAGCAGCCACGAACGGGTTGGCAATAACGAAGGATGGAATGCGAGGTGGCAGTCGCCGCATTCTTTTCGCCAAGTGGGGTCGTCGGTAAGCGCTGGGCTACTAAATGGCTTGAAAGGCTGGTCCGGAGACTCAATAACATAGCCTCGGAAATAATACACGGCGGACCCGAACGCAACTAACAAAAGAATAACGCCTAGTTGGCGGTACGCCTTCACACCACTAGAGTCGGATTGCCCTTCCTTGTGCCCAGTCAACATGGCGAGCACGAGGTTTTCCTTATGGAACACGCTTTCGACAATGACACCGCCTAAATGCAAAAAGACCATCAACAACATACCCATGGCAAAGACTTCGTGAAAATCCTTGGCCTCATTGCCGATGTTAAAACCGACCAAATACTTTAACGGGCCGTGGCCTTCTTCTCCGCCGAACACCACAAAACCGCTGAGCGCAGTGAGCAAGCCCAGCACGAGCATGGCGAAAATAGCCCAGCCACCGGCAGGATTATGCCCAACATGGCGTTCCGCTGTGCCGTTCAACAAGCCCTTTAAATAGTCCGTAACCGAGTTCCAATTGTGCGCGAAAGAGCGAAATTGGGCGTAACGGCTACCGACAATTCCCCACAGTAGGCGAAACATCAACAAGCTGAAAAATAGATATCCGGCATAGACATGCGCGTACAAAAACATGTCGTTTTCTGACGTGATCCATGCCGTGGAGAAGCTGATTACCAACAGCCAATGAAACACGCGGGTGGGCAGGTCCCAGACAACGATGGATGTCGCCGACTTATTGTTCATAGCGTGATCCTCCCTCCACAATGACGAAATTCACTGGCGCGCACATATGGGACTACTCAATGCGTTTGACCCGAAGTGCGAAAATCATCAAGCCAAGACTATGTGTGCGTGTGGCGCTGTCAAGTTCGGCGCTGTCCCCAAAGTGTTTGCCGGTTTCTTTTTGACTGACGGACAACTTGATCCAGGATGGCAGACTTTCCCCTGCTAACGCCGGTGCTAGGCTGCTAGCGCTAAGCGCTAAGCGCTAAGCGCTAAACCAACGGCAATGACAATAATTCGTTTGTTCACTAGATATGGGTTCAATAAATGTTTGTAATTTTGTGTCTGGCTGCGATCTAGGCGCCTCATCCATATGTGCGCTGCTCACAAACTCAATTAGAGATTAATTGTTGCGCATGAAACCGCCATGAATCTACTATAGTTCCGCGAGGAAATACGGACCGCCCGACTCATCAGTGTGGCGTAATGGCCCCTATTCTTAGTAAACTTGGAGGGAAATAACGAATTTCTAGAGTGGAGTAAGGCGGGATGCGGGCGAAGCGAAAGTTAGGGCAGGGGACAAGGGTGAGCGTTGTGGCGTTGACGGCCCTCTTTTTCTTGCCGAATTCCAGTCAAGCCGGAGACGTTTTCAAAGGCCAAGAACTCTACAATCTCCATTGCGCAGGTTGTCATGGAACTAACGGCGAAGGCGAGATGCCAGGCATGCCCAACTTTACGCGTGCCGAAAAATTAATCAAGACTGACAATCAGTTGGCGGATGTTGTCCGGGCTGGCAGCGGTGTCATGCCCAGTTTCAATGGTCGTCTGGCTGAAGATGAGATTTTTGATATCGTGTCGTATATCCGGACATTTTTGTGAGTGTTTTTGTGCGATTTGACAGGGTGAAAAAATGGGTTGGGCTTTTTTTAACAGTGTCTTCGGCGGCGGCATTGTCCGCTCCAAGCGACCCGCCGTTTGCGAGTGGCTACAAAATCCAGGAAAGTTTTAATGTAGGTGCCGGGGTGTTCGTTCGCGCTTTAAGCGTGGACCCCGACAAAAACGTGTTGTGGGTTGGCACCTCCGTGGGCGCGCTCGCGGTCGATATTTCATCCGGAAGTATGACGGCAACCTACACCCGTGACAACGGCTTAGCCAATGAGTACGTGTTTGCGACATTTGTTGATCGCACCGGCGGGACGTGGTTTGGCATGAACGGCGGTGGTGCGGCGCGGCTGAACGAAGGGCAATGGCGCACCTATTTTCCGATGCACGGCTTGGCGGATTATTGGGTTTACTCGTTTGCGCAACGCAAAGACGGTTCGGTTTGGATTGGAACATGGGCCGGTTTGAGTTTGTTCGATCCGCGTAAGGCGACGTTTCACACCTACCTTAAAGAATTAGTAAATGAGTGGGTGTACGGTTTGGCGGTCGACTCCAAAGATCGGGTTTGGGTTGGAACCGAAGGCGGCGTGAATATGTTCGATGGTAAAACTTGGCGCACCTGGACCCATAAAGATGGCTTAGGGGAAGACAATATCGACAAATTGCCGTTTAGTTCCAATACCGGCTTGGGCACGCGCTCACGCCACGATTTGAGTGTCATGGTTGAAGGTCGTTCGACCTACAATCCAAATTATGTTTTTTGTACCCTTGCCGCTGCAGATGACAGTATTTGGGCAGGCACATGGGGTGGCGGCGTTGCCAAGTTTGATGGAAAAGTCTGGCGAAACTATTCGCATAAAGATGGCTTAATTGGCGATATTGTCTACAGTATCGCGCAAGCACCGGATGGCGCATTATGGTTTGGTACCAACGGCGGCTTGTCACGCTTTGATGGCGAACACTGGCAATCATGGAGCAAAGCCGACGGATTATTAGATGAGCACGTTTACGCGTTAGCAATCAATGCAAGCGGCAACGTGTGGGCAGGGACGCGCGAGGGTGTCGCGCGTTTATCGCGTTAGTGTGACGTATTTGTTGCCTTGTCCGCACAAGGGCAGGGTGGGGGTGTTGTTTGAAATTAGTGAGTAAACACGCGGGCGCGGCATGCGTGCTGTTGTCCGGTCTTGCGGTGGGCATGTATACGATAGGTGCCAATGCGGAAACCACGCGGCCGTTGAAAATTGCCACTTCTGAGGGTGGCACGGCTGCGTCTGCTTCCCAGTCGGCTATTCCGGCGAGTCCGCCCGGCACGTTGGCGGCGAGTGATCCGCGTTTTTCCCACTTTCGAGTGGGTAATAAAAACGTGAAAGCAATGTTGGCAGACGACACTATTGTCTGGGTAGGGACATCCGGCGGCGTTATTCGTTATGACACTAAAACCGACGATTACCGGCTCTTCGACGTCGCAGGTGGAAACCTTTTATCGAACGGTGTGTTCCACTTGAGCAAGCTCGATAACCGCATAGTGGCGGGCACGTACGGCGGCGGCATGTCGGTGTTCGATACGACAACTGAGAAATGGCGAAACTACAATATTCCCGATGGCTTGGCGGATCAGTTCGTTTACGACGTGCAAAAAGTCGCCAATGGCGACGTGTGGATTGCGACGTGGTCAGGCGCTAACCGCGTTAAGAATGGCAAGCTAGATGACCCTAGCCAATGGGAAACGTTTAATCCGAAAAACACCCATGGCGGATTACCTAATGAATGGGTTTATGCCTTGGAAGAAGGTAAAAATGGCGAAATGTGGTTTGCCACTGAAAACGGTTTGGCGCGTTACAAGGCGGGTAAATGGGACAATTGGCAACACGATAAAGGCTTGGGCGCAAACTACGACTTAGTCAAAGAGGATGGCAAGTTCACCACCGATCCGGGTGGCGCTTCACGGCATCACGCGCAACAAAAAGCAGAACAGGGCTTGCAAAAAGTCGATATCGCCTATAACCCTAATTATGTGGTGTCGCTCAAGGTGGATCGTGATGGCGTGGTCTGGGCGGGGACGTGGGGGGCTGGCCTAGCGCGTTTTGACGGGCAGAAATGGCGTAACTTCACCGTAAAAGACGGCTTGCCTTCCAACCATATCTTTATGCTGACGATGGACCCGCAAGGTCGCATCTGGGCTGGAACTGGGCAAGGTTTGGTTCGGGTGGAGAATGGTGGTGAGCGTTTTGTTGTGCTCACGCGTAATGACGGCTTATATTCCGACAACGTATTTTCCATGGCCACCGCCGCCGACGGCAGTCATTGGGTCGGGAGTTTTGGCGGTGTTGCGCGCCTCTTTGGCAAGTTGTAGCGCTGTTCGTTGGCGATGCAATTGTTTCGTTCAATGCGCCTGCAGGTAGGTCTTGGTCAATTGCGGAGTAAACGCTGTACTATGAATGGGGCTACCGCCTGGGCGTCGCCGGTTGCGGAATTTGCTACACTGATTTTTAGGGTTAACTTAACTAATAAATTCATTGTTTCCGTGGGAGTGGGTTCAATGTACCTTGATTATCATCAAAGGGCGGTTCCATGGGTGCGCAACAAATTGACGCGGCGCCAGGAGGCTTAATGAAAAGCCTAGGGACGCGTTTGGCTGTCGTTGTTTCCGGTACATTGTTAGTGCTGTTGCTTCTGATTGGCTTTTGGTTGGAAAAGCAACTCACGCTCGCCATCGAACAAGAAGGTGTCGAGCAAGCGGAAGTTCATGCCGAAACCTTATTGGGCAGTTTGCGTACACTCATGCTGAACGGGAATGGAACCTTGGCTCGACAATGGTTAGATCGCTTGCATGGCGTCGCGGGCATCAAGGACATCGAAGTCTATCGAAGTGACGGCAACCCTGCGTTTACCGATTTGAACACGGTCGAAGCGGTCAACGATTTTCTCGGCAAGCCCACTTTTCGTCGCGAAGTGACGTTGCCGCGCGCAGTAACACAAGCTTTCCCTAGCGATCTGTTTCAGCAGGCGTTGTCCGGCAAAGTGTCGCACGATACGTCGCGCAAAGATCAAGTCACCATCGCTATGCCAATTCAAGCGCAAGTGGAATGCCTCGCGTGCCATGGTTACGACACCACCGGGATGCGCGGTGTTTTGAAGCTGTCGGTCTCCACCGAAAAAACGGCTGAGCGCATTGCCGATATGAAATCGTTCCTGTGGGGCGGGGCGATTGTCGTCGCCGTCATTCTGGGGATTTTGCTTTGGGGCGCGCTTAGATTTAGCGTGTTACGGCCCATTACGGGTTTACGCAATGCGATTGCACGTGTATCGCGGGGTGATCGAACAGCGTTGTTACCGGCTGATCGCAAAGATGAATTGGGTGAAGTCGCGCGTGTGTTCAATCAGATGCAAGCCGCATTGCAAGCGAGTGAGGCACGCAATCGGGCAGTGATGGATAACGTGGTGGATGGCGTGTTGACGCTCAGAAAGGACGGCATTATTGAATCGGTTAATCCTGCCTGTGAGCGTATTTTCGGATATAAAAGCGGTGAGCTCGTTGGGCAAAATATTTCTATATTAACCCCGGTGCCCGGTCGTGAACTGGAAGAAGGTATTTTGGTGGCGCGCTCGGAAACCTTGTCGCGACCGTTGTTAGGGGTTGCGCGAGAAATCAGCGGTCGCCGTAAGAATGGCAGCACCTTCCCGCTAGACGTTACAGTCAGCGAAATGTTAGTCGGAAGCGACCATTACTATATTTGCGTTGCGCGTGACATCACCAGCCGCAAGGCGCAAACAGCGGCGTTGCGCTATCAAGCATTACACGATGCCTTAACAGATTTGCCGAATCGCACTTTGTTAATGGATCGGCTGCAACAAGCGCTGCGCATCGCGCAACGCGACGGCACGCCGATGGCGCTCATACTCATGGACCTGGATCGCTTTAAAGAGGTGAATGATACCCTTGGTCATCACGTTGGCGACAAATTATTACAGCAAGTCGGTGAACGATTACGCTTGATATTGCGCGATTCCGATACGGTCGCGCGCTTAGGGGGCGATGAGTTTTCGGTGTTATTGCCCACTGCCGACGTCGGGCAAGCGACATTCACCGCGCGTCGGATTATCTCAACTGTGGAGAAACCCTTGGCGGTGGGCGGTCAGTCATTGGGGGTCAGTGCCAGTTTAGGCATCGCGCTTTACCCGGAACATGGTGATAGCCCTATCGCCTTGATGCAGCACGCAGATGTTGCGATGTACGTTGCTAAGCGTGGGCGTCGTGGCTACACGGTTTATGACCCAGAGACTAACCAACATAGTTTGCGCCAACTCGCTATCGTCAACGAATTGCGCAATGCCATTGAGAATGACGAATTGTCGGTTTACTACCAGCCGAAAATCGAT